>JAJZCJ010000170.1 GCA_021846145.1 Bacillota bacterium | reverse complement strand
TATAAATCGCCAATATTATACCCTCCGGTATAGCCGATCTTGCGATCAATTATCAGTACTTTGCGATGATCACGGGACCAGTGGCGAGGATCAAACACGTCGAATAATCCTCGCCAAGACCGGTATATCAGTACATGAATTTTATTTGAGAACACTTTAAATGATCTTGGTACGACTAAATTAGCAAAACCGTCCAGAATGATGTAAACAGGAACCCCCGCATCTGCTTTTTTGGTCAAGGCATCTTTGAAGCTGTGACCAATGGTGTCCCCTTTCCAAATAAAAGACTCTAAGCAAATGGACTCCTTCGCTTCTTCAATGTCATGTAACATCGCATGGTATAAATCCATTCCATAAGTGAAGATTTGCAAGTTATTTTCGTCAATATAGACTAAAGGTTCTTTTATTTCGCCAAAAGATAAGTGTGCTCTTCTTCTACGAAATCTAGTCATAATGACTGAACTGATAATCACGATAATCTGCGATACAATCAAGAGGATAATCATGATGAGCAAAATTTTTCCGAGGAGCATAAACATCGGCAAGTTCACTCACTCCCCACAGCTGAACTAAACCTATTAATCCTAGCTTATATGTTATTCATTGTCAAAAAACCAAGGCTAATAAGAATTTATTCTAAAGTGAATTCAGCCATGTTTTGTGAATGATGTTCTCCATCGTTACGCGTGCTGTTTGAAGATCGGAAAATGGATATGAGCACCGCCAAAATACTCAGGATGGCAAGACTGATAATGGTCACGTGAAATGCCCTCACCAGTACGTGTATTGGGGCATTATTTGATGTGAAGCCAAAAATGATAGTAATTCCCTGGAAAATAGCGAATGCTAGTGCGATGCCGGCGCTCTGTCCAAGTGAACGAGACATGTTTAGCATGCCAGATGATACGCCAAGTGATTCATGGGGCGTGCTACCCATGACTGAACTGTTATTAGGAGGTGTGAAAATACCCATTCCGACACCGATGATAAATAACAGAATGATCATTAAGATAAAGGAAGAGGTAGGTGTTAAAAACACTAAACAAAAGACGCCAATTAACATTAGTATGGCTCCCGCCATGGTGGGGATTTTCTCGCCTAAACGATCAGCGATCCGTCCCGCAATAGGTGCGAGCATCATCATGCCTAGTGGCAATGGAGAAGTTAATAATCCTGAGTGAGCAGAGGATAAATGTAACGCTTCTTCAAGATAATACGGAATGATAAATAGAACCCCATACATCACAGCGTAAGTGATGGCTCCTGAAAGGTTACCCCATGTTAAATTAGTAATCTTAAAAAGGGAAAAGTCAATGATGGGGGCAGGATGTCTTTTTTCCTGCAAATAAAATCCCAGAATCAACACAATTCCAAGTACGATTGAGATGATGATGAGCGGAGATGCCCAGCCACGTTCGTTGCCTTGATTGATACCAAAAAGCAGAAAAACAAGGCTTACTGCAATTAAAAACGCGCCTACAAAGTCAAAGGGACGTTTGATCTCTGGTTTTTTCAAAATGTCGCGTGGCAAAATCATGGCTGCCAGCAACGTTCCAATAATTCCCACTGGAACGTTGACGTAAAATATGGATCTCCAGCCAAACGTGCCAATTAGAAATCCGCCGATGGTAGGTCCAAGTGACAGACCAATTGCTAGTGCAGTGCCTTGAATGCCGATTGCTTTGCCTCGTGAACTTAATGGAACGGCTGCAGTGACAATGGCAATACTGTTGGACTGCAAAAGTACGGCACCGATTGCTTGTAAAATTCTCGCGCCAATTAAAATCGTTAAATTAGGAGATGCACCACATATGGCAGAGCCAATAATAAAAACGGTAAATCCTAGAGTATACAACGGTCTGCGTCCTACGATGTCAGCGACTCGTCCGAAAATCGCAAGCAGGGCAGTTAGGGTCAACAAATAGGCGAGCGCCACCCATGCTGTTACGCTGATTGACTGATGGAATTCGTGTGCAATGCTGGGTAATGCTACTGTGATAATACTAGTGTCTAACGCCGCCATAAACGCGCCTATAAATACGGTACCAACTACGTACCAAGGGTAATTTGGGCGGTTTATAAAAAAAGCCAACGGGAGGTTATTTAACTTATTCATTGATATCCTCCTTTTCAAGTTTTCTCGTTAATCGGACGCGATATTCATAAAATTTGGGTCGATACTTGGCAATGGAATATTCGATGGGCTGTCCGTTTTTGTCCCTAGTCACTCTTTCTACGTATAAGACAGCTTCACCAGGTTGGCAATTGATCATTGACGCCGTGGCTTCGTCGGCGTTGACCGCAGAGATCATTTGCTCGCCTGCGGCAATCGAGATTCCGTGGGACTCAAGTACAGAGTAAATGCTTGCGTTGCGCAGTGAATTTTCATCAATCAAAGGTTGAATGGCTTCAGGCAAATAACTGATATCTGCCATCATCGGTTGATCTTCTTCACAGATCGTTCGCGAAATCTTCACAACGTTTGTACCTGCAAGGGTGCGTAGGTGTAGGGCAACATCGGGTGATGCAGGTTCAATTTGGATTGTTAGTTGGCATATATCTGTCGATCGACCGTACAACTCTAATTCTTCTCTGAATCCATACAATGGAGAGGAGGTGAACAGTTGATCTCTTTTCGCTACAAATGTCCCGCGTCCTTGCTTGCGCACGAGATACCCTGAGGCGACCAAGTCTTGAAGAGCTTGGCGTATTGTCGTTCTGGATACCTTATGAGTGGCAATCAGTTCACTCTCGCTGGGAATCAGACTTCCTTCAATCCATTCGCCTGATTCGATTCGTTCGAGAAGCCATGTTTTTATTTGTAAATACAGTGGATACCCGGCTCGTAGTTGGGTCATTAGTCTTATATCCTCTCGTTATAATGTTATGACATTATAATAACCGAAGAACATATCATTGCCAATAGTAAAAAGGAAAAAGGTCATCATGACCTTTTTCCACAAAAGATTACCGTGCGGGTTGCATTTGCCGATTCCCGGGAAAAATAAGTGAGAAGATGCTTCTTCGTACACTTTGTTTTCGCATGATTTGAATTGCAGCAATACCAATTCCAGTACCAAGTAGCATTGCCGGGAAAAATCCCATGCCCTTATTAGGCGTGCGTCTGCCCCAATTACGGGCCATGCTTTGCCATAATGTCATCATGGCTTGTCACCCCCTCTCACGTTAGGTTGCGCAATGTGAGGCTGAGCATACAAGCCTAGAAATTCCGTAAATACTTTGCTATGGTACTAATGGGAGGCGAGATTATCATGAAAGATCCGCGCGCGGAACAATTAGCACAACTTATCGTTAATTATTCGGTAAAGGCGAAAACAGGCGATAAAATTTTAATTGAAATGTTTGGTCCTTCTACAGATCTAGGTAAAAAAATCGTTGAAGCGGCATATCAGGCGGGAGCCATTCCGTTCGTTCAAGTACGGGATCAAAATGTATGGCGTTCATGGCTTAAAGGCGGTAATGCAGAACAATTTGCATTGGCTGCAAAGTATGATCGGAGCCTAATGGAAGACATGGATTGTTATGTGGGCTTGCGTGGTAATGACAACATTAGTGAGTATGCAGATGTGCCGAGTGATAAAATGGCGTTATTTGATGCTCATTATGGGACGCCAGTGCATTCGGAGGCGCGGGTCAAAGGAACGCGCTGGGTGGTGCTGCGTTATCCTAATGGTTCGATGGCACAATTAGCCAATATGAGCACGGAAGGTTTTGAGGATTTCTATTATCAGGTATGTACGCTTGATTACGCCAAAATGCGTGGGGCCATGGAAGTGTTAAAAAATCTCATGGAGAAAACGGACAAGGTTCGCTTGCTAGGACCTGGTACGGATCTTTCATTTAGCATCAAGGGCATTCCTGCTGTACCGTGTGCTGGTGAATTGAACATTCCTGACGGAGAAGTGTATACAGCTCCTGTGCGTGATTCAGTCAATGGAGTCATTCGTTTTAACACGCCGTCCCCTTATCGAGGATATGTTTTTGAAAATATTGAGCTGCATTTTGAACATGGGAAAATCGTCAAATCCACGGCCAATGATTCGGAGCGAATTGAGCAGATTTTTGATACGGATGAAGGGGCACGCTATGTGGGAGAGTTCAGTTTGGGACTTAATCCTTACATTAAGGAACCGATGAAAGATATTTTATTTGATGAAAAAATTGATGGCAGTTTTCATTTTACGCCCGGCAATTGTTATGATGATGCGTATAACGGCAATCATTCTGCTATTCATTGGGATCTTGTGGCGATTCAGCGTCCTGAGTACGGTGGCGGAGAAGTCTGGTTTGACGATCGGTTGATTCGCAAGGACGGGCGGTTTGTCATTCCTGAGTTGGAAGTGCTTAACCCTGAGCATCTAGTTTGAAGCAAATGACTGGGGAACAGGATTGGACAGACAGTATTTTAGCTTGGTATATGCAGGTGCGTCGTGCGTTGCCGTGGCGACAGGGGCGTGACCCGTACCATATTTGGATCTCCGAGGTGATGTTGCAACAGACCAAAGTGGAAACAGTCATCCCTTACTATGAACGATTTTTAGGAAAATTCCCTACGCTGGTTGACCTAGCGAATGCGCCTGAAGATGAGGTGTTAAAGTCGTGGGAAGGATTGGGGTACTATTCTCGGGCACGCCATCTCCATGCCGCGGTCAAAGAAGTAGCTGCTAAGTACGAGGGGCGCGTGCCGGAGACATACGAACATTTTCGTGCCCTTCCTGGTGTCGGGGATTATACGGCAGGTGCGGTGCTCTCGATTGGATATGATGTCCCTGTACCTGCCGTGGATGGGAATGTGTTGCGCGTATATGCACGTTTTTTTGGCATGAACGACAATGTGCTCTCGCCGCGGGTGCAAAAGCGAGTGCGAGCGCACTTGCAGGAACTCATGCCGATGGAGCGTGCAGCGGATTTTAACCAAGCGATGATGGAGCTTGGTGCATTGATGTGCAAACCAAAGTCACCGCAATGCGAGCAATGCCCCTTATATTCTTCGTGTGTTGCGGCTAGAATGAAGTTACAAACTGAATTGCCTGTGAGACAGAAAGCTGTATCTACGAGGGTAGATCATCTGGCCGTGTTATTCTTGCAGGCGGATCAAAAGTGGTTAGTTCGCAAACGACCGGAACGTGGCTTATTGGCGAATATGTGGGAATTGCCGCACATTTCTTTCAAGCAACCTCAGACGAACCAACGCCTTCACAATGAGGCGCGTGCGCTTTCGCAGCGGATAGGGGCACCATCTGTCAATGATTTTTACGAGGCAGGGGAATACACGCATGTGTTTTCGCATTTAACATGGAAATTGCAAGTGTATATTGGCATGACTGATTCATTTGAGGTGGATTTACCTTATCGTTGGATTGACCAAGAGGAGCGCCGAAGAATGGCTTTTGGTCAAATTTTTTCCAAAATTATTAATGATATGCGAGGGGAGTGACCGGAATGGCTGTCCCAAAAATCGTCATCGATGATGAAAGCGCGTTGCGAATCAAGGAAATCATCCAAGCAGAACATGCGGAGCAATTGTATGTTCGCTTGGAGGCCTCTCCGGGGTGAGGTGGCGTGCGTTTTGCTATTGCTCTGGACGAGCGATCAGACGGAGATAGTGATGTGCCGGTAAGTGGCATTGCATTTATCATTGATTCATTTACGCTAACGTTGTTGCGAGACGATGAACTTGTCATTCGCTATCAGCCGGAGCGAGATAGCTTTATGGTGGCTACTCGACATTTACGTGCTAGTTCGTGCTAAATGCTGTCCGTGACAGCTTCGTCTATTCATTGTAAAATAAGTGTAACAGTATGATTGAAAAGGGGGAATTTACTGATGTACGGTTATTCCAATCAGGAAGTGCGCGCTGTACGTAGTCGGGTTTTCCTGGGATTGTTTGGAACTTTGCTGGCAGCTGCAGCGGGTACCGTGATTGGCCAATATGTTCCACAGACGCTAATGATATTCCTGATGTTTGCTGAAATTGCGATGGTGTTTGTAGCTTCTTTTGTTATGCGTAGGCGAGCGGTGGGGTGGGGGTTTGTTTTTACTTTTGCCGTTATCTCTGGTATGACACTTACTCCTATTCTCGCTTATTATACGCAAACTATAGGCGTGCAACTGGTGCAAGAGGCATTCATAGTAACGTCTGCTGCGTTTGCTGTGACTGCCTTTGTAGGATCGCGCAAGTCATTGGATTTTGGATGGTTAGGGCATTTTGCTTTTGCAGGATTGATCGTGTTGCTAGGGCTTGGTGTTTTTAGTTTCTTTATCCCTTTTTCCACTACGTTGGATTTTGTCTATACCTACTTAGGCATCGCCGTCTTTGTGGGTTATTTATTATTTGATGTCAATCGATTGACGCGTTACGGCGTTACTGCAGAACAGGTGCCGATGGTGGTCCTTAAATTGTACTTGGATTTTGTTAACCTATTCCTGTTCATACTTCGGTTATTTGGGCTTAACGTCAGAACGAGAAATTAGTCACAATTTTAGTATCAGTCAGGAACGGTTGGCATGGCAAAAAAAGCGTTGTATTTTGAAGTAGCTAAGAAAATAGAAAATTCAATATTGCGTGGGGAGTGGGTATCGGGTCAGAAATTACCTTCGATCCTAGAACTTGCCACGCGATTTTCTGTTTCTAAGGCAGTGATGCGCGAAGCGTGCAGTTTAATGGTGGGTACAGGTATTCTGGAATTGCGTCATGGGGATGGCACGTATGTAAAGACCCTGACACTCGATGCGATTATGCCACCCATTCAGGCTGCGTTGCTGTTAGGAGGTTCTGAGCTTTATTCATTGCTTGAAGTGGGGCTATGGCTAGAGCGTGGAGTGGTAGGAGTGGCTTCCGTCCGTCGCAGTGATAAACAGGTTCGCGAATTGGCTGAATTTCTTTTTTTGATGGAGACAGGCAGTGAATCATTCACTTCGCTTATTATGGCCGAGCGTCAATTTCATGGGGTACTTGCTGAGGCTTCTGGCAATTCTATAGCAATCAACCTATTGAGAACTTTTTACCCCTTGTTGGCTAGTTCGCTGCAACTTTTTTCGGAAAACAAAGACGTGACAGAACTGATTATCACTGTTCATCGTTCTCTTTATGACAGCATTGTTCAACATGACGGCAATGCGGCTGAACGTCAAATCATCGTGTATCGTCGTGCGCTGCAGGAACGTGTGTTACAAAAGAGGGCGCAATCAGC
>JAJZCJ010000003.1 GCA_021846145.1 Bacillota bacterium | reverse complement strand
TTCCGATCTTTAGCTGTTGGACCCCGCTTCGCTGGTAAATGAGGTGCAAACTTAAATAAAAATGGCAAAGTAATGAGTGCTGGGATCACCGTTACCCACAAATTGATGAGTCCAAATTGAACTACGATCCAACTGGTGACAGTCGGCCATATCCCTCTTCCTAACTCCCCACCAATAAGAAAGAGCGAAAGGCTAAGTCCTTGCCGTTTCTGAACGATGCTTCTCACCGCTGCCAATGCCTGCGGATGAAACATCGAATTGCCGACGCCTATAACCAATAGTAATCCAATTAAAAACAACAAATTATGTTGGGCAAACCCTAAGAGAGCACCACCAAGTGAACTGCCAAACAAGCCGATGATAATTAGTTTCTTCCCACCCACACGATCAGCCACCCAGCCAAAAAACGGCTGTAATGCCTGCCCGATCATGAGTGCCGCCATGATCGCACCAGCCATTGACACTGGCTCATTTAAGGATAAAAGAATGGCTGGCAAAATTCCAGGTAAATAATTTGCCGACCCATCATTCAAAAAATGAGCCCAGCTCATTCCTAGCAACTGTCTCGGACTTGAATTCTGATTAGGCAAGGCGCGCACCTTGGTTGCCTTTACTACAGCTTGTTCTGACACGATCCTCACCTGCCTTAACATTAAGTTAGATTAAAAGATATATTATTCGCCTTACGTAATATTGTCAATGTGTTGCATGCGTAATTCCTTTACTGTTGGATTGACAGCAAATGGCGTCCGCGTTATCGTTGATATTGGATCTAAAGTCAAGGAAGGTGAGTGATGAGTATGTTTTTCGGATTAAAGCGACCAGATGCTCTAGTGAAGCTGCTACTAGCAGTTTTAGGGCTTGGGTTTTTGTTTCGCGAACGGCTAAGTGAAGATGACCGTAAAAAATTAAAACATAAGGCTCATCTGTTTCGTCACAAATTAAACGACGCGTTGGATATTTGGGATACAAATAACGAGGAACCACCAACTGCTGAGTAATTAGTCGACTTAAAATTTTTTTTAGCATACTGGGTCACATACCTTTCGTGCCATCGCATGGTATGTGACCACTTTCTTTTGAGGATCGAGGAATAATTGTGAATAATCGATTGATGAGAACCTTAAAAATCTTCTCTCTGGCAATCCGCGTTACGCTAGATTTTAGAAAAATTAGTCGTGTATCCAGAAAACTTGATGGCGACAAACGTGACCAAGTCCTAGAGAGACTTTATGCGCGTTCAGGAACGAGGGTAAGAATGGCCGCTCTTGAATTACATGGTCTCATCATTAAGGTAGGCCAATTCTTAAGCACCCGCACAGATGTACTACCGCAAGCATTTACCAGAGAATTGGCACAGTTACAAGATGCTGTCCCACCTGCTCCCTTTCATCTCACGAAACCAATGATTGAAAGCGAATTGGGTGCGCAAATCAGTGCGATCTTTGCAGAATTTAATGATAAGGCAATTGCCGCAGCCTCTTTGGGACAAGTATACAAAGCCCAACTAATAGACGGTCAGACGGTAGCCGTCAAAGTGTTACGCCCGGATATTGAAAGGCTTGCCGCGATCGACTTGTCGGCACTAGAACGCGTAATAAATTACGCTTACAAATACACAAAAACGGCGAAACGATTAAACCTAATTGCCCTCTACGGAGAATTCCGAGAAATGGTGCGCCAAGAATTAGACTACCGTTTGGAAGCGGAGAACTTAAAGAAATTTCGCAAAAATTTTGCTGACGAAAAACAAATCGTCATTCCTCGCTTATACGATACATATACCGCTCGGCGCGTATTGATCATGGAATTTATTGAGGGAGCCAAGATCACTGACGTAGCAACCTATCAAAATTGGGGAATTTCAACACAAGCTATCGTTGATCTGCTAGTCGGGGCTTACTTAAAGCAACTTTTGACCGATGGCTTCATTCATGTAGATCCGCATCCAGGCAACCTATTTGTGTTACAAGATGGCCGCTTATGTTTTGTGGATTTTGGCATGATGAGCGAACTTCCCAAAGAGCATCGGCGCATCTTTACTCGCCTTATCAAAGCTGCGGTAGTTCGCAATATGGATACCATGGTGGATGCCATTGACGAACTGGGATTTTTACAACCATATGCCAACAAACAAGTTTTAAAACGAGCATTAGGCTATATTTGGGATCGATTAAGCGGCATTGAGCTCACACGAGGCCCAGAACTCAGCCAATTTACTGATGATTTCCAGCAATTCTTGTATGACGAACCCATTATCATTCAAGCCAAATACATGTTTTTGGGACGGGCAGTGGGACTTGTTAGCGGTCTTTCGTCTACATTAAATCCAGATATTAAATGGTTGCCTTTACTAAAGGATCGCGCGCTTCCCATGCTAAACAAACCGCTCGATTTTGAAAAAGACGGAACAACAGGTATTCAACGCGTGATTCGAGATGTAGTTAGCTCACTGTTCGGCGAAACCGGGGCGGCCGCATCTGATATCGTATTTGATCAAACGAAAGAGACAGCACTTGCCCTTATTCGAGTTCCCGGTCAATTGGAACGATTGCTGCGTAAAACAGAGCAAGGTGACTTGTATATTAGGACCGACTTCAGCGACCTCACACGGCGCATGGAACGACAAGAGCGCGTAACCAATCGTCTCACTTGGACCTTACTGTTCGCCCTTTCAGGAGGCATCGGTGCGTATCTCCATGGCAGAGGCGATTATTTCACATCAGACATCTCGTGGATTGCAACCGCCCTTTTTGGATTAGGCCTCCTCATCAACTCCTTAACCACACGAAAAATCGGTAAAAACACCCTGCGTTCCCCACATCGGCCACTACGCTAGCAATGAAGCGCAGAGTATTGGCCAGTTTAGCTAAATTGACGACGCATAAACTGTAGAACTTCTTGATCGATGATCGCTTCATCCGTCCAGCGATCATCAAAATTTTCTGTCATAAAATAAGCCTTTAGCGCTTTCTGGATAGGCTCGCTATACAAGGTGGATGAATTCAACAATTGCTCTTGTACTAAATAACCTGCTTCCTTCAGATACCCAGTCACCTCATTAAGTAACTCACTTTGCAAAGGCAGGCGATCTTCAGGTTTTGTACGACCAAAATACAACCTTTGTAACACGAGCAACCTGTTTAATTCTTGAATCGGATCGACATGATCATCAACGCGCAGATCCACATAGTGATCATTAAAACCCCCGTATCCTCCCCCTTGTTGCACAACGTATAAAGCGGCTGATTGCATACCTCTGCGATCTCCGCCTGCTTCTTGCCCGGCAGCGAGTGCCAATAGCAAGCGTTCAGGGAGCGGTGCCACCGTGTTTTGAAATACACTAGCCATATTTTTTACTACTGCTTCACCTGCCAAAATGTTACCCTGGCAAGCAAAACCATCACCGGCAATTCCACCTGCATAATCAAAACAACCTTTTCCTGTATAGGTTGCACTTCGCCCATAAGCATCTACCATTCCTACTTGGCGATCATCTCGGCCAGGATCATCGTTTAGCAATTCCTGTAATACTCGTGCTGGTTCCATTCCCTCTTTCAAAAGCGCAAGCCCCCGCGGACCATACGATGTATTAGCTAAAGACTGGGTCGCTATGGCCCCCACCTCTGCTTTTGCCCAAGGGACTGCAGCGCCAACAGCTAAAAACTTAGATTGCACAGCCACACCCATTTCACCTGTGGCAATATCTACACCAACAATTGAAAATGTCGAAATAATTGACAGCCCATTTTTTAATTTCAATTTTCCCATCTTTCACTTCACACCCCTTATATCCGCATCATATCACAAGTAAAAACGTTCAAACTTCACACAATTATATTAAAATGATGATTAGCAAATCGGCGTTTTAGATGTATAATAAAACTTACGAGTTATTTTACTGCATAAAGGAGAATAAAGCGTGACACTTACAGCGATTATGTACGTCGTCCCCCTTTGACCACGCTGCGCTTTTGCGCGCAGATTCCTTTCGGGCAAAGGAGTAAAGGTAGAAGAACGCAACTTATGGACACACAAAGAATACCGTGAAGAGTTTGCAAAAATTTCAAATGTGATGACCGTCCCCGTGACGGTGATCGGCGAACAAGTCATCATTGGTCACAATCCACGTGCGTTCACAACTGCTTTGGAAGCATTGAATTAATCAACACTTGATAACGGAAATCTGACAAGGCAAATGGCGTGCTAATTGGCACGCCATACATGTTTCATAAACACCCACACTTAATGATTTCCACTGTAGAACATTCGCACCCTTATGTGCAATACCCGTCACACGCTTGGTGGAGCAATTCAAGGCTGTGCCTCGGATGCCTTTTCCTAGGTGAGCAGCGTCAGGAACGAACGGGCGTTGTCAAGTGACGTGGTTGAAGTGTATCTTTATACTCGGTCAACATCAGTTCTGTGTTCTTACATAGGGCACCTTACGGTTTGATGCAGCAGACCACAGTCCCCTCATTTGTCACTCACTATGTAGCCCAACATGTCCCAAGATCGTCTAACAGAACGAATAGCGAGTGAGTCCAACCCCTCCGTCCTGTGCAAAAACCATTTTGAAATGGTAACTGTGCCTCTTTCGGCTTTGTCTGCCCATTCACGAATTTTATCGCCTTGTCCGCTAAAGTCAGGTTCCCTATCTTTGGCACGAGAGTAAAGTGTAGCGTTACTTGTGACTGTGTTTATGGCAAAGTAAAAGTGCAGGATTTGGCAGTCTTGACCATACAACAGTATGCGCATAAAAAATCATGGTGCTTTATACGGTGAGGTGGGTGTAATAGACTGTTTGATGCCTGCAAGAACTATAACATGGCCTTTCTTGCATGAATTACACCCACAGAGGCTCCGTGTCAAGCACCATGATTTTGTGTATAAAAACGAAGAACTTTGTATAATTCTTGGCTGCCAAATACTGCACTTTTGAATTGCCGAAAACAGACTGTCAGGGGAGACCGAAAAATGTCAGAGATTTTGCACTCGGAAGCCGTCCACTGGCTACTTGAATTGGAACCGGCTTTGCGCAAACAGTGTTGGATCGTCGGCAGGTTCGACGAGGACTGCTTTCAATTTCTCCGTGAGAAGATATATTTCGAACTCCTCGCTCTCAATGCCGACGAAGCCCAGTTTCACGCCACGTCTTCTTCCAATTGGAGGATCGATCCAGCATGAAAAGCAAGCCTCAAACCTCGGTTGAAATGCGAAAATGGCTCCGCACCGTTCTTCGGGCCAAGAAGGCAGACTACCTTCGCCAGATGGTCCGCCTTCATCGCCACGAACTTCTGACACTGAATGTGGAGGATGCAGAGGGATATGAGCCGATGGACAGCCTGCCTTCTCCTTCGTCAGATGAAGCTTTCGGGGAGGTGGAAGTTCTCATGCTCTTGGATGCCCTGAACCCAAGAGAGCGGGAGGTCATGACCAAGCTGGTGATCGAAGGGAAACGTGAACAAGAAATCGCCATCGAGATGGACTTGTCTCAGCAGACAGTCAGCCGAATCAAAAGGCAAGCCGTCAGTCACATACGGGGGGAACTCGAGAATGAATAAAAATTGGGTGAGTAAAAATCACGCGTCAAAACGGTATTAAGAGTAGGGGATGAAGATCCCTGACCACTCCAGCCGGGTGGAATACTCCAGAAGGAGATGTCTGTATGGCACAAGCAACGTACCACGGCTGTGACACGAATTACAGCCCATACTCTGACCCTTGCGTTGACTACTTCTATCTCGGTGAGATGGGCATGGGGACCGTTTCCGGTGATTCGACCGTCGTGTCGGACTACTACTGCACCACGTGGACTAACAACGGCGCGACAGGGAATACCAATACGTACGCCGGCGACGTGATCACGCTAAACAATTCGGACAACACCTACGGGTACTGGTTCCTGATAGGTCCGAAATTTGCTAACGAAGCCAGTTCGCAAGCGCAGCACAACTGTGGCTACGGATATCTGGTGACCCCGGTGTCCACCGTGGACGAAGCGTTCAGTTGGGGTGCGGCTCAGGCGAATGCGGCCGCCCAAGCCTGGGGAAACTACCCTAATATCAAGCGGTCCACTATTTTCGGAGACGTGGAGGCCGGCAGCGGTGCGGGATGGTTTACCAGCGCAGACGGCGTCATCAACGGCAGCGAGTGGTACGCCTACAATCGGGCGGTGATTCAAGGCTTCGTGGAACAGCTTGTCACGATCAGCTTCCCGTCCGGCGGCACGTTTCACGCTGGCATTTACATCAGCCCCTCGAACTACTCGTCCATCACCAACGACATGAGTTTTTCCGGGCTGACATCGCACTTGTGGCTGGCGGACTGGTTCGATTCCCTGGCCTCGGAATGCTATCCGGATTGGACTCCTCCGTCTCTAGGCGGGGTCGCGACGCAGATCTGGCAGTATTACAGTAACCAGAGCTCCATCGACATCGATGCGGCCAACACGCTACCGAGCTGAGTTTCCAACAGACGCTTGCGCGCCTGACACCCTCTTTCGGGGATCAGGCGCGCAAGCGTCTGCCTAACAGATCTCCACATCGGCCTTTTTGCGCACTGAGCGAAGCGACGCATCCCGCTCAATGCGAATAGATATATGGCTCGTAATTCACGCTGGGGATCGAGCAGCTCGGCCCCCATCCATATCCATCTTTGGTCAGGCCGTATACGTTACCGGGTTGCCCACCTGTGACTTCCCACATGTTGGCCATTTTTCTCGCCATCTCGTTTTGGATAATCCGCTCTCCAGTGGTGAGATCCAGAGCTCCATAGAATCCTGTGGTGGGATACGGAACCACAAAGGCGACATACCGTCCGGTGAACGCCATCCAATAGACAGGTTTCTCAAAAGCTGTGGCATCCACGACGCGGTGGTTGTATGCCTCGGCCATCAGAAACAACTTGGACCCCTTCGTACTCTCATACATGTCCAAGACGAACGATTTTCCGCCCAGCAACCCCTCCCAGGCATCGACAATCTTGAAATCATCCGAGCGGTACGTGACCTGTCCCGACGCATCCCATCTGGAAATCTTCTGCGTTTCGTGAAGAACAGACATGGCGTATTGAGGCATCATGCGGCGAACATGTTCGCCGGCAAACAGGGGCAGTTTTCCCACGGCTCCTCGCTTCGCCACTTCGTCTGCCGACAGGAGCAGCCACGACGCTTCAGGAGTAAACCGCTCCTTTGCGGGCTGCACCCAGACCGTATGCCGGGCTTCCCGGGTCGCCGCCGGGGCTTTAAGAACAGGAATGGGATTCGAGACCGTAGCATTGCTCCCACACCCGTACAAGGCGCCCGAACTGAATAGTAGTAGAATAGATAACATGTACCGCCAACGTATCGCCATTCCCATCCATCCTTTCGTGCCTACAGTTTTTCCTCGTTAGACGAAAAATAAACGCCGAAGGTTACGGCATCTGTCGCATAACGGCCCGTTAGTTCAATAACACATAGTCATTATCCACTCCAAAATGGAGCCCGTTAAACAACTTGAGCAAGGCTTTTTGTTGAATTGTTTCACCACACTTGTAAAAATTGGCCTATCACATTTTGCGTGGGACTAACCGTAATAAACGCATCCTTATCAATCTGCTTTACCAAGCGTTGCAAATCAGGCATTTGTGCGCTGATGATGACGCAATACACTACTGTTTTCTGATCGCCAGTATATCCGCCGTGAGCATCCCATTTGGTCACGCCGCGCGGCAACTCTTGTGTCACGGCTTCTGTGATCACTTCGCCATGATCCGTGATAATCATCACGGCAAGCTTATTGACGTGGGTGAGCATAAATTCATAAGCTTTGGCCCCCACAAAAATTGAGATCAGCGTATATAAGGCTAGTTGCGCACTAAACATGTATGCCGACACAATCACCACCACCGCATTCACCAACAAAAAAAACGTTCGATGGGAAAGTTTTTTTTCTTCGCTAAAATTCGCGCAGGAATGTCTAGTCCTCCGGAAGACCCTCCAAAACGAAGCATCATGGCACTTCCTAATCCAGAAATCGCCCCTCCGAAAATCGACTCTAAAAGCACATTGTGTGTCCATACAGGAACAATGGGAACCCAATCAAAAAATATAGAAGAAATGATCACTGCATAGATCGTGTAGACAAGAAATTTTTTCCCCACAAATCTAAATCCCACTAATAAAAGTGGCAGATTATAAATAAAAAATTGTGTTCCCACCGGCCATTTAAATAAATGGTAAAAAATTACACAAATACCTGTTAATCCGCCGACCAAAAGATGCGCTGGCACTACCAAATCATTGATGCCGAAAGCGAGCATGGCAGCACCCACGGTAATGGCGATCAACTCAATAATAATTTGCCAAATTCTCATCGCGTAAACCAATCTCCCCTGTCCAAACCTACTTTAGCTGCAGTCCGTTATCCATATTAGACCGAAAGAAAAAAACACGCAATCAACTTAGGCATAAATTGTAGATGATTGGTAAAAATACATTTTGTAATTCCAATCTTATTTTACACAGGAGGTCACCTAATGGCTCAACAACCGCAACAACAACCGCAACAACATCCGCAACTACAACAAGCCGTGCAATCACTTCAACAGACCCAACAACAACTGCAACAATTTCAAGCTCAGTCTTCGACTAGTATCAATAGTCAACAACAACAACAATTACAACAAGCACAACAACAATTACAACAAGCACAGCAAGTCATCCAGCAAATCCAGCCTCCTACCACAATGTCTTAGCGAAAAACCTGAAGGACTCCCTTCAGGTTTTTTTATGTAAGTGCTCAATGACCGAACAGCGTTTTAGACCAGTTCTCCGATCCCATCATACAAATGTGTGTTTACCGTACAGTGCACTTCAGAGAGCATCACATCACTCATAGAATCTTGTTCTACATTTTGGAATTTTTCAATTAGCACCTGTAGATGGCGAGCGGCCGAACGTAAATTCTGTGCTTCTTGATGAACATCAGTCATAATGAACTCTTGGCTGGTGATGGTTTCAGACATGGAATGAGAATTTTCATAAAAACCTTCGGAAATCACTCTGCTTTCATCAAGAGATTGGGCAACGATATCTCCCGCCTCTCTCATTTCCAAAATGATTCGCTTAAATTCCTGAACGTGCAGAAGATTTTTTTGCGCTGAGGCCAATAGTGATTGAAAATCCATCGCCGCTTCATTCATCACTTCAAGACCGATTCTCGATTCTTTAGCCACAATCCTCATATCTTTTACTGAAAAAGCCGTCTGATTTTGTATTTCCTCTACAATTTTCGTAATTTCCCAAGCGGACTTTGCAGAATTATTCGCAAGTTTTCTGACCTCTTCGGCGACTACCGCGAAGCCGCGACCTTGTTCGCCTGCTCTTGCGGCTTCTATGGCGGCGTTCAAGGAAAGAAGGTTTGTCTGTTGCGCAATTTCAGTAATGACCGAAATCATTTCCCCAATCTTTTGCGACTGAATATTAAGCGTCTCTGCATGATCTGACGTCTTCACTACCTCTTGATTAATTTTTTCCATTTGTTCATAAGCTTGCTGGAGTCTTGATTGTCCTTTTACTGATGCCGTCTGCGATTGCGCCGTGATCTCAGCCAATTCTGCCGATACACTAGCCACTTCCTTTAGTCCTTTGGCGATTTCTCCCATCGAAGTAGCACTTTGCGAATGATTGAACAGTTGAATTTTCGCCCCCTGAGCAAGTTCTTTAGAAGCGAGCGTCATGTGTCTAGTTGAATCTATAGCCATTTCAGCATTTTCATTCAGATCGTTCGAGGCATTTGTTAATGCACCAGCAGCTTGCTTCACACCCACAATGACCTGGCTTAAATTTTTGGCCATATCCTCCATGGAATGCGACAAATCACCTAACTCATCTTTCGTTCGTCTCACTGAATTTTCGTCAATTCTTAGATCGCCAGAGGCCACTTGATGCGCAAGCTTTTGTAGTCCTAAGATGGCAGACGATATTCGTGTGGAAACTATCCACCCTACCCAAATACCTATAAACAGTGCCATTATTGTAACGACCCAATCGATAATGGTAGTACGCACCCGATTGGATTGCAAACTAGCTATCAAGCGAATATTATCCTGAACCTGATGACTAGAATACACTTCAAGTGGTTTTGCCAATGCATCAAAAGATACTTGAGAATAGATTACCCTGGCATTTTGCAGCCTTCCTTCTGAAAGAAAGCCTAATGCAGAATTTGCCATACTGAGAAAGTCTGACCATGCGTTTTGAAACTGGTTCAACAATTCCTCGTCAGAACCACTTTCCGTCATGTTTCTCATCTTCAGCAAAAGTTGCCTAGCAAGATTCACATTTTGATTAAATGATTGGTTATATTGTGCTTGTACGGAAGGATAAGGACTGAGGATCTCGTTAGCACCGTTTGAGTTGGCCGTGCGTGTGTAGTAATTTAACAGTTCGGCCATGTTGAGACGGTTTTCGCTTGCAATCAGTTGGTTGGTTAAATCCGCATTTTGATACTGACTCCAAGTATTAACTAAACTGTTTAGAATCAGTAAGAGCAAAAGCGCTCCAAAACCTGCCAAGATTTTTAGTCGTATATTTTGTCGGCTTACATTAAACATTTCCAACCTCCGGCAGAATGATTTTGTAATCCTCAATACTCATGCTGCCGGACAAAGGTTAAGATAGTATAAATAAATAATTAAGAAAATTTAAATATTGCCCCACAATTCTATTTTGGCGCATCGCAGTTTGTTTGATTACACAAGTTATTTGCTTACAGGCGCACGCCCTTCCCACACGGCAGTCACCGACATTAGATAATAATGATTCAGAAGAAAAGGCGAAGGAGGAAATAACATGGGCGTCTTCGGAGGCTATACTCGTTGGGCAGTGGTATTCTTGATCATCTTTGTGCTCTTCTTCTTGCTGGTACCAAGCTACACCACACAATGCACAACGGTGCCCGTTAATTAAGAGGAGGCACGTAGAATGAATGTACGCGAACAATGTATGACAATGCAAGGTTCATGGGTACATTTTCAAACGCCTTGGGGATATCACCGCGGCATTATACAGCAAGTGGAAAATCAAGGTGTTTTAATGAAAATACCCAGAAATTACGTGCCTGCGCACTTAGCCAACGCCAATTCAAGCGATGAAACCAAAGTAGAAGTAGCCTTACAACAAGTAGCATGGGGTAATCCAGGTTATGGATATGGCGGCGGATACGGCCCTTATCGCCCCGGATACGGATGGTGGAACGGTGGATGGCTATTTTGGTGGCTAGCATTTGCTTCGATTTTCGCTTTAGCTTTTTTGTGGTAAATAAACAGCCCCCTCCAACCAGGGGGCTGACGCAATTCATCGAAGGTTAAGCAATTTCATTCATAATTATCTCAACATTACTCGGTTCGCACTTGTGTGACCATGGGCGAATGCGCATCGTCATTTAGTTGATACGTTCGATGGCAAGCGTCACACTTAGCTTTATTTTCAATAAAAAGAAGCTTCCATCCGCACTCGCACATCCATCCAACCGCTTGTGCAGGCACCCCCATGACAAGCGTGTGCGCTGGAACATCCCGGGTAACGACAGAACCGGCAGCCACAAAACTGTATTCACCAAGGGTTATCCCAGCCACGATGGTTGCATTCGCTCCAATCGAGGCACCGCGTTTCACCATCGTCGGAACATAATCGCTAGATGTATTGCGGAGGATTGCGCTGCGCGGCGTTTTAACGTTGGTAAATACCATACTCGGACCGCAGAAGACATCGTCCTCTAAGGTCACACCTTCATAAACTGAGACGTTATTTTGGATTTTGACGTTATTTCCTATTTTTACATGATTAGCCACAAAAACATTTTGTCCAAATTTGCAATTCTCACCGATCTCCGCGCCATTCATTATATGACAAAAATGCCATATAAAAGATCCTATGCCCACTTTGGCTCCATCGTCGATGTATGCTGATTCATGTACGAAAATCCCGTCCAATTTAAGTTTACCCCCTCGTGTTACGTGTATTGGAGTACAACATTGTAAATATCCAGCAGTGTCGGTGTGATTCGGCTTATATCATGACGTTCCTCGGCGTATTGTCTGCTTTGTCGCCCTTTTTGTGCACGCAATTCTGCGCTTGTAAGGTATGGCATCAACACATCGTAAAGTGTGGCAGGGTTTGCGCTGATGATGGGTAGTGTTGCAGGAAACGTCGACAGCAGATCCTCCCGGATATACGATACAACTGGTTTGCCGAGCGTCATCGCCTCAACAGCAAACATACCGTACGTACCCACCAGAATCTGGTCAATCACCAGATCTGCGGCATGGTAGTAACTCATCGCCTCGGCGTGGCTCATGTGCTCGATCCGCCTATAGTCAAACTGAAAACCGTCTTGTTTCAGGCGCGCAAGTGTACTCTCAATCTCAGCCGTGCCTTTAAATGAAGGTTGTGTAGGCGCGTGAATAATGAGCGGAATATACTTTTCAGGTGATGGATAGACAGGTAACACTGGCATGACGTCAAAGCCAAGCGGGAGAACGTAGATGTTGAGATAGTAGTTTTTAACATATTCATACAGTTCAAAGTCTTGGATAATCACTGTGCGAATGGTTGCACTCAGGCGCTTCAACCGCTCTTGCATCACATCATCTGGATACGGATTGCACGGATCATAGAGATACGGGCTCAGTGTTCTCGCTTTTGCCTGCAAGCGAACGTCGTTGCCCCAATGGTGCATCACCATTTTTTTCCCAAGCGATTTGAGTTCTAGTAGGTCGTGCATATCAGGATATACGGTGCTGCCAAAGTGATAATGAAAAATGTCAAAATTGTGTTTCGACGACTCATACGCATTGATAATACCGTTCAAATCAAGGTTGTTCACATCACTCGTGTAGTTTAAGTACGAAAGGAACGTATTGTATCCCTCCACGATGTGTCCTGCACTACGCAGAGCTCTGATCAGTACGCCCATTTGTCCCGCGATTTCGATATTACTATGAAACACCCGCAATGGCGTCGCCATCATGATCATCCTCAATGAACAAATTCGTTGTAAATATGTTCAAGCTGCAAAGAAATGCTGCGTATATCGTGGTGTTTTTCAACATATGTTCTCCCCCTAAGACCTAATTCCACGCGCAATGCAGGTGATAAAATCAGTTCTTTTAAAGCGGAATAGAATTGTTCAGGGTTGGCTGAGATAATCGGCGGTATCTCAGGATAAAGTGGTTTAAGATCCTCGCGAATATATCCGATCACAGGTTTTGCAAGGCTCATCGATTCGACGGCCAGCATGCCATAAGATCCACACAAAATCTGATCGATGACAAGATCTGCATTTCGGTAAAAATCAAGAGCCTCGGCGTTACTCATCTGCTCAATACGACGATACGTGAAGCACAGCCCTTCCGCTTGAAGTTGCGCAATCGCCGCTTCTATGATCGCGGTTCCTTTAAATAAAGGGTTCGTTGGCGCATGGATCACGAGTGGACAAGTTTGTTCTACAGAGGGCGGTGCAGGTTTTATTCCCAAAACGTCCATCGCAATCGGCAGAACCTGCACCTTTTTGTAATATGCGGCCACATAAGGATAAACTTCGTAGTCCTGCACAATAGCAAAATCAATGTACGAGGATAACAACGTCAGGTTGTGGTGGATGGATTCGGGCGATGGTGAATCGCCTGTGTACACAAAGCGATTATTGAGTGAAGCGATGGCGTGTGTGCGCACATCATTGCCCCAGTGGTGCATGATCATGGGTTTGCCCATCCGACGAATGTCTTCCAAGTCCATAAAATCAGGAAGGAGTGTGGCACCGTAATGAAAATGAAAGATGTCGAAATAATTCAACATATCGCGATAGACGTGCTCGAGTTCAAAGATATCCACGTTGTGAATAAAATCGCGATAGCCTAAATACGTATGAAAGGTGTTAAAAGCTGTGGAGTCAATGCCAATTTGTTGTAATCCTCTGCTGATGATTCCCATCTGTCCCGCGATTTCAATCGGACTATGGACGACGCGCATAGAACATACCCCTTCTGTAAAAAGTTTATTGTAATGCAGGACGCAGGATTTTACCGTAGGCCCCTTTGCTAAAGGCGTAAACGTAGACATACAGTGGATTTTTATTGTGGTACCATTCATAGATTTGCAAAATGGGCAAATCATAGATGTGGAAGATATTGGTTCCAAAATCGCTTACGGTGTTTAAGAAATCCAACGTTTGATACGGGGAAACTCGTTCATCCCCCCAAACTGTGACACCAAAGTGATAAGCATCTGCAAAGTGCAGCGCAGATTTCATCCAGTCGATTCCCCTAGCTCCTTGCCCCATATATGTCGAGCGCAAACTGATGATGTCAAATCCATATTCGTAACCGTGAATTGCTTCCCCTGATCCGTAATTCATACTCCATAAAAATTGCAATTGCAGTGCGTGAATTTTTTCTGCCACACGCTTGATCAGTTCTTTATCCGTAGGCGGTATAGAGCTTTTCGCCCAGACAAACCCCCTTAGCTTTACAAGGCTTGCGGGATGAGTGATGTTGATCGCAGCACAATTTTCCATCACTTGGTCAATCCACCAGGAAAGAGCCACCATACGCCCCTCTGGTTGCAGTGCGAAATTGATAGGCTGTTCTTGCAAAACACCAAAAGACTGGGAAGTTTCGAGTGGATAAGGAAGCTCAATCCAAATGTCTAGCTCTTTTTGGAAAGGTCTTTCAAGCGTTAGCGACATGGCAGCGGATATATTAAAACCAGGCAAAAACAGCTCCCGGATCGCTTCTTCCCATGCCTCGATCGATGGCGGCTTGCCAAAACCGATGCCTTTTGCCGATACAACGCTTCTGCTTGACGAAAGTATTGGGGAAAAATACAAACCACCAAAACAGGCATCAATCGTCACGGCATCATGTAAATACAACACATATGGCTGCAATTGCGCATGCGTCCAGCGCTGTAACTGCTGTTCGCCCGACATAGGCAACAAATAGTCAATTTTAACAATATGGTTACTCGCAACGGTGTCGGCCGCACTGAAAAATCCCATTTCCGTTTCCTCCGCCTATTTTTGAATTTTACGAACAGCCCTCTGCCGACCAATGTCTGCATGACCGACCCGTTTGACGGGGCGGTGCTTGAACGTTTTTTTACGGGTCATGTTTACATCGCGCGGCGTTTGTAAAAAGATGCGCACATGCCCTGTGCTTGCCTTTTGTTTCGTATACGGCAGATTAGCGGCCCCGATCATTTGGATCACTTCTGTACCTTGACGACGACCGGGTTCACTTTGCAGCAAGCGTTCGCGCTCATAGATTTTTTCCAGCGCACTCACAACGACGGTCAATGAATGATGAGTTTCCACGTATTTTCTCCCTTGAATCCCGATTGCAGCCCACGACCTTGGTTGGTCAAGCAGGTGCCGCAAGGTGGTATAGAGTATGGCTGGATTCGCAGGGACAATCGGCAGATCAGCATCAAAACGCGACTTTAGATCCTCCCGAATATAGGCGACGACCGGTTTGCCGAGCGCCATTCCTTCAACAGAAAAAAGACCATAGGTCCCACACAAAACCTGGTCAATGATCAAGTCCGCCTGTGCGTACATGCGCATCACTTGGGCATGCGGTTCACCTTGAATTTTTATATAACGGAATCGATACCCGTCTTGCCGAAGGCGATCAAGGGTTTCTTCGATATACGTTGTCCCCTTAAAGTACGGATGCGTCGGCGCGTGCACAAGTAACGGTACGCGCGTGTGCCGATCAGGATACTTGGGAATTGTACCCGCCAGATCAATGGCAATTGGAAGTACGTACACGCGCTGATAGTACGGTTCAACGTAGGGAACCATTTCGAAATCCTGGACGATACAGGCAGGAATCGATTCACTTTGGACAGCTAGTCGACTGTGCACAAACTCCTGATCGAGAAATTGGCCGATTAAACGCGCATAAGGATTGTATAAAATGGCTTTCTGTTCAGTGCGTACATCGTTGCCCCAGTAGTGCATGAGAACTGTTTTCCCCAGCGCGCGAAGATCGCGCCATTCCTCTTCCTCACCAGTACACCCGAGTCCGTAATGATAATGAAACAGATCGTAGTTGGATTTTGTCTGTGTGTAGATTGATTTTAGTTCGTCTGCAGAAACGTTGGTAATATCCTGTTCATAGCCTAGGTAATTTTGCTCCGTATTGTAGGCGGACACTTGGTGCCCAAGTGCCCGTAACCCTTTTGCCAACAACCCCATTTGCCCTGCAATTTCAATCGGTGCGTGAAATACCTGCACACCCCTCACCTCCCATCATGAAGTGAAAAACAACGTGACATTGGCGATCACAAAGTCCTGCTGCTCCTTACTCATTCCAGGGAATAAGGGGAGGGATAGCACGCGTTTTTGCACGAATTCTGCGACTGGAAAATCGCCTACCCGATGCCCAAGCGCGGCTGTTGCCTGCTGCAAGTGCATGGGTACGGGATAATAAACGGCACTTTGGATTCCCCGCACAGCCAAATAGTCTTGTAATTCATCGCGCCGCTCTGTGGCGATGGTGTACAGATGATAGACGTGTGTGGCAGGTTGGGGCACGTACGGCGTAACAACCGGCAAGTTGGAAAAGGCTTGGTCGTACGCTTGTGCCAGTCTTTGTCGTTCTTCGTTCCAGTTCTTTAGGTGACCCAATTTCACGCGCAAGATGGCAGCCTGCAGTTCGTCCAGACGACTGTTCCATCCGATCTCCCCGTGAACGTATTTTTGTGTACTGCCGTGGGCTCGAAGGCGCTTGATTCGTTCGAATTTCTCCACATCAGGACGAGCAAACAGAATCATTCCCCCGTCGCCATAGCCTCCAAGGTTTTTCGTAGGAAAAAAAGAGATGGCCGCAGCAGTGCCAAATGTTCCTAGGCCACTTCCGTTCCAAGTCGCCCCGATCGCCTGGCAGGCGTCCGCAATGACGTACAAGCCATAAGCGTCTGCAAGCTTGTCGATGGCAGACATATCGCTCATCAGGCCAAACAAGTGCACAGGAAGAATGGCCTTAGTCCGCTTCGAAACCAAACGCTCGATCTGCCCTGCGTCAATCGTGTATGTGTACTTGTCTATATCAGAAAAAACAGGTTTGGCACCCAATTGTAAGATGGCTTCGACCGTGGCAAAAAAGGTGAAAGGCGTCGTGATCACCTCGTCGCCTAGTCCCACACCGAACGCTTTTAATAGCAGCGTCAGGGCATCTGTACCGTTGGCAACGCCAACGCCGTACGCAGCCTGACTGAAGTTTGCAACCTCTCGCTCCAGTGCCGCCACATTCTGTCCCAGGATGTACTCCCCACTGTCAAGCACCTGAGTGATCTCCGACTGTAGATCCAGTTTCAATGTCTGCCACTGCCACCTTAAATCAACGAATGGAACTTGCAAGGCGTATTCCCCTCCTATAATTTCGAAAATCCGCTTCGACAAGCGGCCAGACACGCGGCAGAGTCACCTGGTAGGAACGCGTTTGGAGTGCGTGTTCCCGACCCCTCTCAGCCATTTTTTGCCGGATCTCGGGGTGCGACAAATAAAAGCTTACCTTCTCAAGCGTCTCTTGCGAAGATGCAGAAACATCGCAATTCACACCCGGTGTCAATCGTTCGCGCACGCCAGACGTGTCTGACGTCAAGAGAAATCCGCCTGTTGCGAGAATATCGTATGTGCGGTTGCTAATCTGATCTTCGACAGACTGAATGCTCAGGTTGACAGCAGCGGAACTGTAGACACGAGGCGTTTCCACAAATGGCAAAACCCCATGCCATATTGAGTTAACAAGTGTAGCGCCGAAGTACTCCCCAACCTGATTCCAGTCTCGCCCCCACAAGTGCACCTGATATGGTGCAGATAGGAGTGGCACGACCAGGTCGGCCACACTTTTGCGCCGAAAAATATCCCAAACCAACTGCGCGTTAGCGACCACCGTCAGTTCACTGAGATAAGCCGGTACGACAGGTACTGGACGGTGAAAATAAGGATTGCAGCCTACGTCTAGATAAGCCGATTTCAACCCCATGCCCTTGTACTCAGCCATGCACGTTGTCGCGCGAGTGAACACAAACTGCGGTTTCACTTTTTCAACATACGATTTTGACCAACGTTCAAAGTGCAACCAGTCTTCTTCAGCAAAATAGACATGATAGAGTCCAAAACGCGTGAGCAACTGCGCAAGCAGATCCAGTTTTGCCGGGTCACAATGTTCCACGTCCCAGCCCATATCAAACAACAGATCGGGCTTAAAATCTTGGATGGCGCGCACAAACAGGTCTTCTCGCAACTCGTTTAGGTAATACACTTGATGACCCAGTTCTTCTAGAGCCCAGCCGATGGATAATCGAAAAATGTCCAGTGACAACAAAGCGAGAATGCGCATGATGACTTCACCCTTAGTACCCTATGTCAGGGTGCCAGATTTGTTTATAACAGGCGTCTATAAGCGGCGAAAATCCCGTTTTTCCTGAATCAGCAAATCTGCTAAATGGCCAAAGTCAAGGGCGATCTTCCCCCAGCGCTTAAGTTCGGCGCAAAGAATCGTAGCGGCAATGCCAGCAGACACAAAAGCTACCTCAAACTTAATTTGACTGAGTTGCTGCAACACAGCATCCACGGCTTGGACGCCAGCAACAGGCACGGTTCCGACAACCGGTGGATAACCGGCATCCTCAAGCTGCTTCTTAAGTTCGGGAGTCCGGTTGCCGACAAGCACCACATTCCCCTCTGCCAACAGTTCCTGATAGATATTGGTTGAAGTTTCTAGGTCGTAATTTACAAGTGAGGATGTAAATAAAATAGCCTGCAATGGAATGTGATAGTATTTGGCGATACGTTGAAACAGAGGCTGGAAATGAACATGTTGCGACTCGGGAACGCCAACCAAGTCTGCCGCAAAGACGGCTGACAAGACACGGTCACGCGCCTGTAAATCAGGCACATTTACACCTGCGTAGGGGAGAAAGTGCCCACCTGCGGCAATGACCTCGGAAATAGTGAGTACATTATCTTGCGCCAATGTCAATAGTTCCCCATCGCCTAGGCGAATGAGGGCGAACCCACACTGATTGCGATGCGCCTCTTGAATCAGATGTGCGACAGCAAATGGCGGCAAAAGCGTGAGCGTAGCTTCACCTTCCACTTGTTGCCCTGCACTCTCAGATTGATCTCTTTTTGATAGCACGAAATTTCCCCTTCATTTCTACGGACATGGAACTTGCCAAGCCTCCGTGGTCTAACAACCAAGCAAACGCCTCAAGGTGATCGCCCACAATCAACTGCTCCATCGGATTACCCTTGTTCCGCTTTCCCTGATGCGCCGGGCGGCGGCGATTTTTTGTCAAAACGTCAACAGCAGCGGCCAGTCTCGCATCGGCTCCTCTCGCAATGAATTCAGCATACGCTTTCGGTGGGGCGGCCAAGTTCCGAATGCTCGCCGCGCCTAATTGACGTCTATTAATAGCGTGAGGTACGGCAGTAAGGGACGCAATGGCCAAATCCTCCCTACCAAGCTTAAAATTTAACCAAAATTTTAAATTCGTAACAATATCCCACTGATCTGCCGGCGCTGTAAATGGACGAATGTCGTTAAGCGCAAGATCTGCTCCCGCTTCAATTGTCTTGACAAACGGCTCCAGTTCCTCTGCAGTCACCACCATATCGCCATCGATAAACAGCAGAGTTTGCCCTGTTGCGTGCATGGCACCAACACTACGACCAACATCATGGCCAATCGATTCTGCAAATTCGACCACACGACAACGATTCTTCCTCGCAATAGCCACTGACGCATCTGTTGATCCATTTGCCACTACAATAATTTCTTTTGGATTCAGCTTATTCACTTCGAATAGCAGCGCGGCCAAAGTCGTTTCTTCGTTCTGAACCGGAATAACCACACTCAGATCGCGACTTCCATCATGACTGATATCGTTATGTCTCTTCTCCACGAGCGCCAAGGAAACAGTGGGGTGCAGCAGCAGAGAACGTTTTCGATTTAAGTCAGTAAACCCGCCGCGCACTCCGTATTCACGAACCAAGTTCAAAAATATCGATTCAAGATAAGAACAACTGAGTTGTTCTGAGTTATTTGTGGTAAAGAGTGGACGGAGGTGGAAAATCGGTTTCGAACTTTTTGACGACAAATAGATTTGCAAGCTATGAGGTATACATTTTAATGCCAGTTGAAAAGGCGATTCAACATGAACGGGGGAAACTTGTTGCAATAGTTTTCTATTCATGGCATGCGGATAATTAAATAATGTAAAGCCACCAAAATGCAATTTGAACAACCGATTTAATTGTTCCAATGATGGCTGTGCTGCAAGACTGGCCAAGTCGGCAGGGGGTGACAGAATTAACATACCCGCGTCATCCCGCCTTTGCTTTTGCAGTTCTTCAATGTCACTTTCGAACCCTACATTACCGGCATGGACAAAAAGGATCCACTCACCACTTGCAAACGTTGCGCCAAGCCACTGCGCGGCAGTGGCTTGGGAGTACGTACGTGGGTACCTTATGATCCAAACGCTTGAGGTCACAGCAGCAACTTGCACTTCCTCAAGATCAGTGGGCACGATGTGAATCCACTCTAAATCGTGGTGTTTTTGTTCATTATCCCTGCCAAGATTCGATTCATCGCGGTGAATGACAACGACAGACGATCGCTTCATATTTTCACCACTCTTCGTTTTGTAAAAACCAGTTGTACGTTTTCGCCAACCCTTGCGCAAGGGAATATTGCGGCTTCCATCCCGTTTTGTCGCGCAATTTTTGCGCATCGATACTGCGCCGATAAATCGTGTCAACCGACCGCTTTTGCAAATTGACCACACTTGGTTTTGGCACACCCGCCACTTGCCCAACTAGGTCAGCCAAGTGGTTCACCGAAGTTTCGATCCCAGTCCCCACGTTTAGTACCTCACCGAGCGTATTGGGTGACACTCCAGCAAGCAAAGTGGCCGTCATGGCGTCATCAACATAGGTAAAATCACGCGTCTGTGTGCCGTCACCATAGATGACTAACGGAGCATGTTCCTTGATTGCCGTGATAAATTTACTCACTACTCCGCAATAAGGATTGGTTGCGACTTGACCCGGTCCGTAAACATTAGAAAAACGCAGGCACGTTACAGGCAGACCGTACGTGCGCGCATACGCGATCGCCAACACTTCCGCAGCCAATTTGCTGGCTGAGTACGGAACAGAAGCATCATAACCTTCCTCGCGAATCGGCAAGTTTTGTGCGTTGCCATAAATCGAAGAAGTGGAAGCAATGACAATGCGCTCGATTTGCGGGAACGACATGGCATTTAATAAAAGTTGTACCGTACCCTCCACGTTGACGCGAAAATCGCTTTCCGGTTGCACAGTAGACAACACAATATTGCGCGCGGCAAAGTGAAATACAACGTCGACTTGTGCAAGCAACTGACGGATGAGCGCAGCATCGGTGACGCTGCCATGAACAAATTCCACGCGTTCGGACTTTGGCAACACATCCCTGCGTCCAGTGAAAAGGTCGTCAAGTACGGTCACTTTTTTCGCCTCTGCACCGAGTCGCTTTACCAGCTGACTGCCGAGAAATCCAGCTCCCCCCGTTACCAAAATTCGTTTTCCCTCATACATTGGCATCACCCTGAAAGTTGTCGACCATATCAGCCGTCGAAAACTGAGCGAGCGGTAACCGCACCGCTGCACCCTGTATTTGCGACTGATAGACCGCCATAATTGTCTCTGTGGTTCTGATTGCCTCACTGAGGCTATTTTCGGGCGCGCTGCCCACATCAACCGCCTGCTTAAAATCTCTGTAAAGACTAATGTATGGATCGATATCTTGGTAACTTGGTGGTGCGAAGCCGGGAACCGACCACACATCATAGTGTTCAAAGCGCTTGCCGCTGAGCACGAGCCACCCCTCTGTTCCGTAAATAGCGAGGCGCTCGAAGCTAGTGGACGGTTGCGCGCAAACAGTGGCCGCAATGGTGGCGAGAGAACCGTTTGGCATGGTGAACACGGCGGCCGCTGTATCTTCTGTCTCAATGGCGCGCAGTTGGCGAGAAATCGTACCGTGTACCACCACAGGTGCCCCGAGTAGCCACACGAGCATATCCACGTTGTGTACTGCCTGATTCAGTAGCATTCCCCCGTCCATTAACCATGTTCCCCGCCAGCTGGAATTGCTGTAATACTCGGGGTTGCGATTATACACCAGCGCCATCTCGGCTAAGACCACTCGCCCGATAACACCGTTCTGGAGCAAATTCTTAATCTCCCGAAGATGAGGATAAAATCGTTTTTGATGACATACAGCGAGTTGTTTGCCCGTCTTCTCACTAAGCGTTTGCAAATGCGTGAGTTCGTTTACAGATAGCGCCAGCGGCTTCTCCACGATTACGTGTTTGCCGTTCATGAGCGCCGATTGCGCAACGCTCCCATGTAATCCGCTTGGCAAGCTGACGACCACCACATCAATGGCAGGATCTTCAAGAATCTTCATGTAATCGCTTGTCATCTTGGGCACTGATGCCAACTTCGCTCCAGAACACGACGCAAAATAGATGTCAAACAATGCGCGTAGCCGCACGTCGTCTGGATCAGCAAACGCGCGCACTTTAAAATCATCCAGTTGACATAAGGCTTGCACGTGTTTTTGTGCAATGAATCCGCACCCGATCAAACCAACGTTCACCATCGTCACCCCCTTTCCCTAAAGCTGCGTGACGTTGTGTCCTACTTGCCCTTTATACACATGGCGCGCGTCAAATACAGCGCTGGCGTGGACCTGGATCAGTTCGTAATCAATCTCACTGTGATCAGTAAGAATCGCCACCACGTCAAAACTGCTGATATGCTCTGGTGTTAATGGCAACGACGCATAGCCACGACCACGCACATTGAGTTCTGGAACGAAGGGGTCAGAATACTCAACTTCTGCACCGCTCGCGACCAACTCTTCAATCACGCGCAAGGATGCTGATTCGCGCAAATCATTCACATCTGCCTTGTATGTCACACCGATAGCGAGAACCTTCGGCACTGGGACGAGGGCAAGTCGCAAAATACGCTTCGCAATATAATGCGGCATTTGTTCATTAATTTGTTGGGCAATCTGGATAAATTGCAGTAGTTGATGATTTTGCTTACCAAACCACAAGAGGTAGATCGGGTCGACTGGGATACAGTGTCCACCAATCCCCGGCCCAGGGTAATACGCCGCGAAACCAAATGGTTTTGTTGAGGCTGCCGCAATCGATTCCCAAAGATCGATGTGCCATTCCTCGCAAGCCATAGCCAACTCATTCATCATGGAAATGTTGATAAAGCGCTGTGTGTTTTCAAGTAATTTCGTAAATTCGGCCACACGCGGGGTGGATACGGGGAAGACTTGTGAGAATATTTTGCTGTAAACGGCAATGATCTTTTCCAGTGAAATCGCGTTGATTCCGCTGACGACTTTCGGAATCTGGCTCAAATCCCTCTCTTCATCACCCGGATTGATGCGTTCCGGCGAATACGCCACATAAAAATCAATGCCCGCTTTTAACCCGCTTTTCTCAAGTAGCGGCACAACTAGTTCCTCAGTCGTGCCGGGATAAGTTGAACTCTCCAAAATGATTAACTGACCTTGGCGCAGATGCGAGGCAATTGAACTCACCGCGTTTGTAACACTAGTCAGGTCTGGTACTCCTGTTGCTGTAAGCGGTGTCGGCACACAGACAATCACCACGTCTACACTCGCAACGGCAGCATAATCGTTGGTGCAAATAAATTTGCCGCGATCAAGAAATCGACGCAGTTCATCATCACTAACATCACTGACATAACTCTTTCCCGCTTGTAACATGAGGACTTTTTTTTCATCCAGATCGATGCCTGTAACTTGAGCCCCGCTTTGTAAAAACCGTTTTGCCAGTGGCAATCCCACAAAACCGAGTCCGACAATACAAGCGTTCAACCAAGAGTCCTCGATGATTGGTTCCATATGACGCGCCATCCTCCCGCTGTGTCCTCCACATATAGTATGGAGCGGGTAAAGGCATTGGCAGTTCTTCTGTCTATCCGCTAACAATTATGCGAATAACCAGTCCAAGTCAATTGGCAACTCAAATCGCGGTTCGGGTGATGTCGTGTGGTACACATCACTTGGCACGTCAAACACGTTGCGCCGCCTGCCTTCATCGGTAAAACCACCGCGATATCCGTATCGTTCAGTCCAATACCAGATCGCTTCCATAAAGTCACCAAGCACACGATCGATGTTAAAAATTTGTAATTCCGCCAGTCGTGTTAGTTCTAATTTTTTGAAACCAACAACCGCCGTCACTAATTTCAATCCGCAGTTACGCACGTACATTTGCGCAAGACAAGGGTTTAACAACAATTTATCTGCCAAGACTTCGCGAGCGCGCAGCCCCAATGCAAATGGTGGAATCATCATTGAGGAGGCACCGAGTTCACGCATGCCCATGGTAATATTGGCGTACATATTACCGACGTGCACAGGACGCATGGTGGCGAGGTTCCCTACCACGTGTCCTTGATCAGATAGGACGATATCCGCTTCTCCCAACGATATAGGTTTGACAAGGTTGATTAACTGTTTGCCGTTTATCAAAAAAGCAAGATCGTGAAAAATACACACGGCTCCTTTGGCCGCTGATGCGCCAATTGCAAACGCAACATCATGACCGATGAATTCCGGAAACTCAAACAAGCGGTCAGCGTTTTTTTCGAGCAACTGACGTAATTCCTCTGTTCCGTCATGCATGACGGCCACAATCTCCAGACCGGCGTTTTTTAAGTCCTGCAAAACGGCAGTAAGTTCGCGAGCGTATTTTGTGACCGAAAGAACAGCGGAGACGCGGTTTCGTTGTCTTATGGGCAATAGTGAATCAGCGTTGGCAAAAACGGTTTGAAAATACTGACGTCGGTAGTTCCCTGATCCGATCAGTCCACGTCGGCCATATTTTTGTATTAAATAGTACACAGCTTCCACAGAATCACCGTGAATTCGCTGTGATGCGCGCGACATTGACTCACCCGCTAGTTTGGCATGATTGGGACGGCGACGATTTTTTGCCAGCACGTTGATCGCAGTGGCATTTTTGACCACAAGCTTGCGCTCCTGCGCGATCAATGTGGCAAGAAATGGATTAGCCAAAGTCATCTTGCCCATTTCTAAGAGTCCCTTGTGGCTAATGGCATGCGGAACCGTTACCAAGCTCTCTAGTCCAAGGTCAGGCCGACGCGCCAGTAAATTGATAAAAAAACGGTCAACAGTAGGTACGTCAGGCCTCTTCACCTGCTCAAGGTAACGCAGACTGTTAAGCGCCACATCCGCACCTGCCGCAATTGCAGCTACAAGCGGTTGCATTTGTTCCGGCTGCAATACAAAATCGGCATCAAGAAAGAGATAGATATCCGCCTCAACAGCTAGTGCGCCAAGCGCACGACCAATATCATAGCCAAGCGCATATGAATATTCCAGCAAGCGCGCCCGATAGTGGCGGGCAATCGCCGCCGTCCTGTCACTCGATCCGTTGACCACGACGATGAGATAGGCGGGATTGAGTTCGCGTGCAACGCGGAGTACCTGCGCCAATGTCCGTTCTTCGTTCATCGCGGGAATGATCACAGCCAATTGCTGCACTTTGTGTTTCACACGCATTCGTGAAGCCCCTTTGTCATTCACTCGAAAAAGGGGCATAATTCGCTGGGCATGCGTGATTTTTGACGTACTTACACGAGTCTTCATTGGTTTGTGCATGACAATCACTCTCCATTTCTTGATCCAGATCACCCGAGTCTGAGATAGAGCGCTTCAAAACGCTGGGCACATCCTGTCCAGGAAAATTCAAGCGCGCGCGCCTTCGCCCCAATCCGAAGGTCGTAAAAAAGGTCTGGTTGTGCCCATAGATCGGCAATTGCCTGCGCAAACGCTAGTGGTTTGGCGTATTGATAGACAAGCACACCGCAGTTAGGGGTCACCATTTCAGGAATACCACCCAGCGCGCTCGCGACGACAGGCACTCCGGCAGCAAACGCCTCCAGATTGACTAGTCCAAACGCCTCGTCCCACTGCGATGGAAACACAAAAAGATCCGCTTGCCAATAATAAGCGGGCATTTCCTGTGGTTGAACGCCCCGAGTCCAATGGACAGGCAAATCGCGCATTTCCTGCTGAATCTTCTTTTCGTATGCTTTCGCCCATGCCGGGCTTCGTCCGACGATGGTCAGTTCAGTCTGCACGCCCATGCGCAACAACTGACGTACCGCCTGAACCAATACCAACACACCTTTCTGTGGAATGATACGTCCCGCGCAAAGGATGTGGAGCGTCGACTTTGCATATGACCGCCCATGCTCCACTGGCCTTGCAAAAACGTTCGCGTCTACGCCTGGGTAAATCACATAAGGGTGCCAATCGCTTGCGGTTAATTGAAATTGTCGCGCCACAGTCGCTTGCAAATACTGACTGTTGCAGACCACTGCGTCTGCTTGGCGCAAGATCTGGCGCGCTATAGGATAGGCAATGTGGCGCTCTTGTAAAAACGTGGTGGAATGCAAATTGAGAACGATTCTTTTTGCGTAGAGAAGTTGTCGCAGTTGCATCGCGAAATCAGGGCGATTGTCGATTTGCACCACGTCAGGGGATAGCTGTTCGATCAGTTTTTGTACGCCAGCCCGGTATTGCGTCTGGTCTCTCTCGTCGATTGGAGAGTGCAAAGATTCATGAATTTTAGTTCGGCCAGGACTGATCAACGAGACTTGTAAATCTGCAGACTGTTTGACATTCACAAATAATTTTTCCAAGTAAATCTGGACAGACCCACCGCGGTCAACGGGGATGGGCAACCCTTCCGGTGCAACTAAAAAGACGCGCATGATTCCACACCCGTTCCCAGTGCTTGATCATGCACAATATGTCACTCCCTTTGGTTCAGCCACAATTGTTTTTGTAAACAATAGACAAATGTCCACTGCACTTCCGTTGTTTAGAACGTAATTTGTGAAAAAGTCCATTCAGTTGTGGAGGAATGCGCATGTTCATCGCATATACAGGAAAACCGCCACACAAGCTGAGTTTGCGCGGACAATACGCTTTTGCTGAACTTGTAAGCGCAACCCGCCGTTTGCAGATCCCTTTTTTCATTTTGCCAAAAAGCTTTGCGCTTGCTGGCAAGCGGGAACACTTTTTCCGTGCAAACAGGGTAGGGTCCTCAGAGGGCACGTGGCAACACACTGTGGAAAAAATGACACGCGCTGTCGTCTACGATGCCATGTACTTGCAGGATATTAAGGTTGTGCGAAAAGAACGCAAACGTTTTTTTGCTGAACTGGCTAAATCCAAAATGCCGTTTTTCAACCCGACTCTACCTGCAAAAAATACGTTGATTGAGTTGTTATCTATACACCCTGAAACCAAGCCGCTTATTCCGATCAGTTGCGAGTTGCAAGACAGTGGCCAGGTTTTGGCACAACTAGACGTGGTACCGAGATTGTGGGTGAAACCGATCTATGGTTCTGGGGGTCGCAATATCGTTCACATCGCAAACGAAGGATATGGACGCTATCAGGTGACCGCTGAAAATCTTGTCGACAAGCCACTGCACGTCAATATGAACGCAAGCGATCTCAGCCAATTGATTTCGACCATGAGGGCATGGCGTCCGTTTTTCCTTCAGGAGCACATTGAACTTCCACGTATTGATGGACGCGTCGTCGATTTTCGCGTCACAATACAACGGGGCTTGACAGGGGCATGGGACATCACTGCTGTCACTGCGCGATTCGGCCCGGTAGATTCTCTGTGGACAAATTTTCACGTTGGCGGCAATATCTTGTCGTTGACTGAACCGGGTCTTTCCGAATTCAGCCTGCTTGAACCCCTTGGCATCAATGAAAAGGAACTTGCGCAAATTCACCTTCTGGCGCTACAGACAGGCGCAGCGCTGGAGCCGCATTTCCCGTTGCTGAGTGTGCTTGGCATCGACATTGGCAGAGACGTATTCGGCAAGTACCATGTCTACGATTGTAACAGTCGACCGGGACGCGACATTTTAACGGACGCTGAAGTAAGTTCATTTATGTCAGCCATCGCAGGTTTTGCTGCGCACTTGCTACAAACTTATGGTTCTGACGCTTGGTACAGCAACCGCTGAGTCAAAACAAATAACAGCTCCCTCAAGCGAGAAAGCTGTTATTAGTAAACTCTAAATATTACTCAGCAAGAAACTGTTGTACTGACAAGGTAAGCGCTGGTACCACATCAAACAAATCCGCAACAAATCCATAGTCAGCTACTTTGAAAATAGGTGCCTCTGGATCTTTGTTGATCGCTACAATCACCTTAGAATTAGACATGCCCGCTAAGTGCTGAATCGCACCAGAGATCCCACAAGCAATGTAAATGTCCGGTGTAACCACTTTGCCAGTCTGACCAATTTGCAAGGAATAATCCGCATAACCAGCGTCACACGCACCACGAGATGCACCGACGGCCGCGCCAAGCACGCTCGCTAATGCATCAAGCGGCTTAAAGCCATCTACACTCTTCACGCCACGGCCACCAGAAACAATAATCTTGGCCTCTGTCAAGTCTACCCCGGTAGCCGCCTTTTTCACCACTTCACGAATGGTCGTACGAGCCGCTCCCAAGTTCACCTCTAACGTGTTCACATTCGCTTGTGCCCCAGTATTTTCGGGCATTTCCAGGTTGTTTGGTCTTACGGTGGCGATGGCGAGCTCACTTGTGATTTTTAATTTTGTAAATGCCTTACCAGCATAGATCGGTCTAGTATAGATCACATCGCCGTCCACTACTTCAATATTGACCACATCAGAAGCTTGACCAGCCCGATAGTGCGCGGCTAACATTGGGGCTAAATCGCGACCAATGACAGAATGGGCAAATAGCACCACCTGCGGATGAAACTCCTCCACTGCTGCTTTCAATGCCGCTAAGTAATGATCCGGTACAAAGTTGTCATACGCATCACCCTCAGCCACATACACAAGACCAGCTCCAAAGCCGCCAAGCGTGTTGGCATTGGCTGTCACTCCCTGTCCAATGACCAGTGCGGCAACCTGCCCACCTTCTGCGATTTTAGTCGCGGCTCCCAGTGCCTCAAACGTTACATTGCGAAACTGTGAGCCGCGCAAATCGGCCACAACAAGCACATTTCTACTCAAGCCAATCGCTCCTTCAATTAAGATTAAAGTACCTTTTTCGTCTGTCTCAGTTCTTTTAGCAGCTCTTTGATACGAGTGTCAGTATCGCCTTCGAGAATTCGGCCAGCGGCTTTTGCAGGAGGTAGATAAGTCTCCATTACTGTCACTTGTGCAGCGACATCCGCAGGACTAAACCCTAACTCAGCAAGAGTTTTCTTCTGTATCGGCTTTTTACTTGCTTTTCGAATACCTAATAAAGACGGATAGCGAGGCTCATTCAACCCCTGCTGCGCAGTAAGTAATACGGGCATTTTTGCGGCAATTACTTCTGTATCCCCTTCTGCATCGCGATGTGCCACCACTTCGTCACCTTGCACTTCCACTTTGACGACCGTGGCAATATGAGGAATGCCTAGTAATTCTGCCAGCCTGATAGCCACTTGGCCAGAGCCATCATCAACCGCTTGGTTCCCAGCAAGTATCAGGTCATAAGGCAGTTCTTTAATTATTTTTGCCAACACCTCTGAAGCCGTAAACTCGTCTCCAAATGCCGCCTCATCTTCAACGTGGATGGCTTCATCTGCCCCCATCGCGAGAGCAGTACGAATCGCCTCCTCTGCGCGTGATGGTCCAACGGTAATCACAGTCACCACACCATCATAAGTTTCCTTTAACTTAATGGCTTCTTCCACCGCATACTCATCGTAGGGATTTAAAACAAATTGCACCCCATCTTCTTTTACTTTGCCGTCTTCTAAAGTGATTTTGGCCTCTGTGTCAAAAGTCTGTTTGATGCAAACCAAAATGTTCACGAGAACACCCCTTTACTATGCTTATAATAATGCTCACACTCGATGATCACGTACCAATGCCATGCAACAGCGTTGCATACACTGGTTCAATGAGCGTGGTTAAATCATATTTGGCTCCTGTATAAATCCATGCGTTGACAGTTTCGTCAATCGTTCCAAATATCATCCGACGGGCAATCCGAGCATCCACCGCAGGCAAAAAAACACCCGACTGCTGACCTAATGTGATAATACGCCTAAGCGTTTGCTGGTAGGGACGCATCATATCTTCCACTTGTTGACGAATCCCTTTTTCCGATTGACGAATGTGAACCTGCAAAACAAGTGCTAATTCAGGATTGCTGCCAAGTGTCGTAAAATGCGCTTCAATTAATTTTTTTAGCGCAATCAACGGCTCTGGGTGATCCCCTTCCAACCAAGTTGATAGTAACACAATTTGACCAATCGTTTCCCGCAAGATGGAAATCAGAATGTCCTCTTTATTTTTGAAATAAAGATAGACAGTTCCATCTGCCACGCCCGCCTCACGTGCGATGCGCGCTACTTGCGCTCCGTGGTAACCTGTTTGCGCCATTACCTTAATTGCTGCATCAAGTATGGCTTGGTATTTAGCTGCATCCTTGCGTTGTGCGATAGAACTCATCCCCCATCTTTCGCGAATGGTCATTCATTCATTTATAACTTATTACAGTTTTGCGCTCACGTCAACTGCCATGAAAATTCGCATCATGCTTGCGACTGTGGATCAAATGCATCGCGCAGTCCATCACCGATAAAGTTAATCGAAAGAATGGTCAAAACAATCATGATGACAGGAGGCAACCAAGCATAAGGCTCTGTTTTCATCGTCAAATAATCCGTAGTCGTGTTCAAAATTCCTCCCCATGAAGGAACGCTGATAGGTACGCCTAATCCCAAGAAGGACAAAGCTGCATCCAATCCGACATACGCGGCTACCTGAAAACTGACCAAAACAATAATAAAGCTCATACTATTTGGCAACATGTGACGAATGATAATTCGCCATCGACCTGCTCCAATCGTTCTTGCTCCGACCACAAAATCCTGCTCGCGAAGCTGCAAGAATAACCCTCTAATAAGGCGCGCAGGTCCTGGCCAAGCCGTAATTCCCACCACTAGCACCAGCATCCATTCACTAGCCAAATTAAAGATAGACTCCATCACCAGCACAAGAATAATAAATGGAAAGTTCAGCATGATGTCCACAAAACGCATCATTAAATTATCGATCCATCCACCGAAAAATCCTGAAATACCACCATAAATCGTACCAATAATCATCGTCATAAAAGCAGCAGCAAACGCCACCGTCAAGTCCACTCTGCCACCATAAAGCAATCGAGCTAAATTATCATATCCGGAACTATCCGTACCCAAAGGATGCAGTGATGATGGCGGTGCATCCGTGTTCATGATATCTGGTGTGCTCGCGGAATAGTGCGAAAAGAGTTGCGGGAATATTGTCACAAAAATAATTAACACCAAAACCACCAAGCCTGAAACCGCAAGCGGATTGTGGACAAAACGCTCCACTGAGAGACGAAATGGCGACTTACTTTTTACAACGTTCACACGAGCCTTGACAGCGTGACCTTGTGTCACTTGCGAATCCACAAAAGCCCTCCTCTGTACTGACCTTGCTTAATCATACCTCACTCTAGGATCTGCGAATGCCAACAAGATATCAGCAATCAAATTACCTATGAGCACGGTCACGGCAAACAGCAATGTGGTGCCTAAAATCAGCGGATAATCCCTGTTCAAAGTAGCGTTCAAGGAAAGTTCCCCCATCCCCGGCCAAGTAAAAATTTGTTCAATAATGACGGCACCGCCGAACAAACCGCCAATATCAAACCCAAATTGCGTAATGATCGGGATGATCGCATTGCGTAGGACGTGGGTAAACATAACCCTTGGGCCTTTTAGACCCTTCGCTCGTGCCGTGCGAACAAAATCAGCAATAATGATGCCAAGCGTATTGGAACGAGTCAATCTTGTGTAATATGCCATACTTGGAAGGGCCAAAGCCAATGCAGGTAAGATAATATGCGTTACCCTGTCTCCAAACGAACCAGAAGCAGCAATACCAGGCGACACCGTCCCTGATGAGGGCAACCAATTGAGCATAAAGGAGAAGAAAAAAATTAACAACAGTGCAAATACAAAACCAGGTATCGAGTACAAAAATATCGCGACAAATGATGTAGATACATCAAATTTGCCATTAACCTTATTGGCCTGATAGAGACCAATCGGAATAGAAATAACCAAAATAATCGCTTCTGCTGTTGTTGCTAGAATGAGCGTATTTGGCAAATAAATGCCAATAGCTTGAGCAACCGGCATATTCAAACTGTAAGAAATTCCTAAATTGCCGTGAATGATATTTCCTATCCAATCGACATACTGAACAGGCAATGATTGATTCAATCCATTTTCTGCAATAAGGCGTTTGTACACCTCAGCAGCATTTTTAATTTTCGGGTTAAATACAAGTGCTTCAAATGTATTTCCAGGCATCGCGTGCATTAACAAAAACACAATAACAGTAATAATAAACAACGTGGGAATCAAACCCAAAATCCGCCTGATGATGTAAGCAGCCACACCATATACCCCTTTAGTTTACTTTCTTGTTGGTGAAATACCACTTCCAAGGATAAAAGGTGCCAAGGTCAGTAAATACCACGCCATGCAGATTACTAGAATAAGCGGTTAGCGTATCGTCCATCGTCAAGAAGTTAGTCGGCATTTGCTGGTTCATCAATACCTGCCACTTATCCAACACGCTTTTCCGGTAGGAGTCACGATAAGCTGCCGCGTTCGCCTGTTCGTTCAATAATTTGTCGTTTTGCGCTAGCACGCTCTTCGGGGTTTGCCAGTCTTGCGCGGTAGTATTGAAAGCTGCATTAGACAGCCAAAGTGGGCGGGGATCCTGAGGGCCTGTTCCAAGACTCCAAGCCATGAAGAATCCTTGAATAGGTTGCTTGCCGTTGGCATCGTTATTCAACTGATTCAGCATGGTGTTGAAATTGATAGCCGGAAGCACTTTCACGTCGATGTGCACAGCCTTCAGAAATTGTTGGATGAAATTCGCTTCAATTTGAATCGCAGTATCCCCAGATGAAATCGTCAACGTAGGCGTGAACGTCCTGCCACCAGGTGTCGTGCGCCAACCATTTTTCATCTTGAAGCCTGCCTGATCAAGCAGTTGATTCGCTTTTGCAGTGCTAAAAGGATAGGTATTATTGAGTGCCATGTTATACCAGAAGTTCACTGGTGGCAATGGACCATTTTCTGGTTTGCCAAAGCCTTTGTCAATAGCTTGTATAATCGCCTGACGATTGATGGCATATTCCACCGCTTGACGAAATAACACGTTGCTAAATTCCTTGCCATACACCGTGTTATTCATTCGCCAGCCTAAGAAAGAGTAGCCATTGGTGGGCGAAACATTAATACTGAGACTAGGCACAGTTTTCAATTTAGCTACATCTTTAGGGTGAATACCAGACATATTAACTTGACCAGAAACCAAATCACCCGCAACCGTGTCTTGCGAGACCACTTTATAAATGGTGGTAGCAATCAATGGCTCCCCATGCAGGTAATAAGGATTGGCGGTCATCGTCACGGATTGCCCTGGAACGACATTGGTGACAATGTATGGGCCGTCGCCAACGTTAGGCAGTTTGTTGAAGGCAGAAGTCTTCCACTGCGACATTGGCAGCTTGCCAAGTGCAAAATACGGTAGTGGCTGTATAAACTGCAGATTTGCCGCGAGGTTGGTCGCATCGACATGATACATGGTTATGGAAAATTCACGCGCATTGATGAGTTTGAAGCCTGAAGGCGTCGTGCCATCTGGGATAGGTTTTGTTGCGCCAACGATGCTGTTCACTTCACTGGCATATTCCCCTTGATCTGCAGTGTATGACTTAGAGGCGAGCCAATCGACGCCAAGTTCGACGTCTTTTGACGTGACATACCTGCCATTGGACCAACGAGCTTTCGGATTGATGGAAAAGTAGATGGTTTTTTTGTCTTTTGAGTACACCCACTTATCCACAATATCCCCGATCAACTGATCATTCGGGTTTACGTTAAGTAGAGGATCAAATTGATAATTGGTAATTTGTGCAGTATACAATGAAGAGTCTAGTTGTGGAATCAGGTTTGGTCCAAAGGCAGATGGCAATGCAATAGTAATTGAACTCTGACTTGAAACCACACGGTGCTGTTTGACTATCTTGGCATTTGCCATCGCACCACTACTGGCTCCTGCAATCAGTGCAGAAAACGTGAGAACGGACAAGGCAGAAAGCATAGCTTGCCTTTTTTTCATAATTGAACCCCCTCAATGATTTTCTTTGCGCAACGTCCTTCGCCTTCTATGAGTACAAGTGACAAGCGACAAAATGCCCTGCTTGATACTCATTCATTTCCGGTCGCACAGATCTGCAAACTTCCATCACCTTTGGACAACGCGTATGAAACGCACAGCCTGAAGGTGGATTAGCAGGACTAGGAACATCTCCTACCAGCACAATCCGCTCTCGCTTCACAGTTCTGCTTGGTTCAGGCGCGGCTGAAAGCAAAGCCTGCGTATAAGGATGAAGCGGAGTGGCATAAAGGTTACCTTTTGCCGCCAACTCCACGAACCTCCCCAAATACATCACGCCCACACGATCACTCACGTGTTTGACGACAGCAAGATTGTGCGAAATAAACACATAAGAGAGTCCAAACTCCTTTCGGAGATCCGCTAATAAATTAAGAATTTGCGCCTGAATAGACACGTCTAACGCAGACACTGCTTCATCTGCCACGATTAATTTGGGCCGTAATGCCAACGCTCTGGCAATTGCGATACGCTGGCGTTGACCACCAGAAAATTCATGTGGATAGCGAATGCGCGCATCCGCTGAAAGTCCCACAATTTCCAACAAGGACCCCACTTGATCTTTGATTTCTTTGCGAGCGATCTTCTTATTGACGATAAGCGGTTCAGCAATGAGTGAGCCCACACTCATTCTTGGATTAAGCGAAGAATAGGGATCCTGAAACACCATCTGGAAATCTTGGCGCAGTCGGCGCAGTCGCTCTCCTTTCACCTTGGTAATATCCTGACCAGCAAAAAGAATTTGACCAGATGAGACATCAAGCACACGCATAATCATTCGGCCAGTGGTAGATTTACCGCATCCAGATTCACCTACGATACCCAACGTTTCTCCATGCCGGAGCGAGAACGAAATGTCATCCACTGCCTTGACATCACCAGTTTTCCGACGCATCACACCACCGGTAATGGGGAAATATTTTTTCACATTGCGAAGTTCAAGCAAATTTCCATTTTCTATACTCATCTGTACATCGCACGCCACCAAACTCACGCTTGCATCCCCTTTCCCTCACTATGCTCTATGCCAAATCGCAACGCACATATTGATTAGGACGAAGTTCCCGTAATTCGGGCATTTGCTCCCTACACGAAGGTTGCACAAGTGTGCAGCGCTCTGCAAAACGGCAGCCTTGCGGAAAATTCGCCGCACTTGGCACGGTGCCCGGAATAGCTAAAAGCCGTTCTCTATCTTCATCAATTACTGGAATGGAATCCATCAAAGCACGAGTATACGGGTGTAATGGCGTATTGAATATATCATCAGCAGACCCGGACTCCACCACCTGCCCGCCATACATCACGATCATATCGTCTGCCATATCTGCGACAACACCTAGATCGTGTGTAATAAGGACGATAGCGGTTCCTGTATGGTCTTTTAGATCCCGCATCAGATCAAGTACCTGAGCCTGAATGGTCACATCAAGTGCGGTGGTTGGTTCATCAGCAATAAGAATGCTTGGTTCACAGGCCATTGCCATCGCGATCATGGCGCGCTGACGCATTCCTCCAGAAAGCTGATGGGGATAGTCATTCACAATCTCCTGCGCACGTGGAAAACCGACACTTTGCAATAACTGAATACTTTTTCGACGAGCCTCACTCTTGTTCAAATTCTTGTGGCGAATTAACACTTCGTCAACTTGCACCCCGATTTTGAGAACAGGATTCAAAGCACTCATCGGTTCTTGAAAAATCATTGATATCTTATTGCCACGGATGTCGTTCATTTTCTTTTCTGATAATTCAGCTAAGTTGACGCCTTCAAATTTAACTATACCTTCGACTATCTTACCATATGGCGGCGGAATTAGGCGCATGATGGATAATGAAGTCATGCTCTTGCCACTACCAGATTCGCCAACAATGCCAAGCACCTTGCCTTTATACACTGTAAAATCCACGCCATCTACAGCTTTGACCGTACGATGTTTGGAAATAAAGTAAGTTTTCAAACTGCGCACTTCTAAAAGCGGCTCAGACATCCCACAACCTCCAACAAGAGCCTTGACTCGTTTGCAACGAATCAAGGCTCTGCGATCTAATGATTGCCATCATGTTTGCTTTACCTGCTCATCCATTAACACATCTGCAAGCGATAGGCCATCTAGTGCATGAATAATGCTGTCATTTAATTTTAGCCAGACATTTCTCGTATAGCATTTGACAGCCTTCGCACAAAAATCCTCCGGATCAGCAAACTCCTCACTGACACAGCCAATGGGTGACACATCCCCTTCAAGCACGCGAATCACTTGCCCCATTCGGATGTGTTCAGGCGTGTCGCCCAACGTATATCCCCCGTTCACACCGCGAACACTGGTTACGATGCCGTCTTTGCGCAAAAGTCCAAATATCTGATCCAAAAACGCTTCCGGTATTTCTTCCTCAGCAGCAATTTCCCGCAGCGGAACAGGACGTGAATTGGTTTTTTCGTGTTCAGCTAAAGTCACAATGGCGCGCAAACCGTACTCGGTGCGTTTTGAGACTTTCATCCACGGTCCTCCTTGTGTTTCATGCCCTTATCAATCTAATTCCACAAAAATTTCATCATTCTCTACACTTACCGGATACGTAGCGAGCGAGCGAAATGCCGGAAACGCCACTGCCTGCCCTGTAGCAATCGCAAATTTGCCCCCATGCTGTGGACAACAAATGGTCTTGCCCTCCTCGATCCACCCCCCAGCTAAGTGAACGCTTGCGTGTGTGCAAAGCCCGTTGACCGCGAATACTCCCTGCTCCAAATGAATGAGCAATATAGACTCGTCTTCAAATTCGACCTCTTTCATACTTCCCATAGGCAAATCCGCCAGATGATACGCCTTGATTTTTGCCATTAGCCAATCGAACCTTCCATCTCAAATTTGATCAGGCGATTCATTTCGACTGCGTATTCCATTGGCAATTCCTTCGTAAATGGTTCAATGAATCCCATCACGATCAAGCGTGTCGCCTCTTCTTCTGTGATGCCGCGACTTTTCAGATAAAATAATTGTTCTTCGCTCACCTTGGACACTGTCGCCTCATGTTCGAGCGTGACATTGTCATTTAGCACTTCATTATGTGGAATCGTATCTGATGTCGAGTCCTGATCAAGGATCAACGTGTCACACTTAATGCTAGACTTCGAACCGCTTGAATCAGGTGAAAAGTGCGCCAGTCCCCGATACGTTGTTTTGCCACCATGCTTGCTGATCGACTTTGAGATAATTGTCGAAGTGCAATCAGGTGCTGCATGTATCACTTTGGCTCCTGCATCTTGGTGTTGACCACGACCCGCCACCGCAATTGAAAGCACCGTCCCTTTGGCGCGCGGCCCTAGCATATAAATGGCTGGATATTTCATCGTCAGTTTCGATCCAATATTGCCGTCCACCCATTCCATCGTCGCGTCCGTATAAGCCACTGCCCGTTTCGTGACTAGGTTATAAATGTTTGGTGCCCAATTTTGAATCGTTGTATAACGCATCCGCGCACGATCCTTGACAATGATCTCCACGACCGCACTGTGCAGCGAATTGGTGCTGTAAATCGGAGCCGTACAGCCTTCCACATAATGCACGAAACTGTCATCCTCTGCGATGATCAGCGTCCGCTCAAACTGCCCCATATTCTCAGAATTGATGCGAAAATAAGCCTGCAAAGGCACATTCGCGTGAACCCCTTTAGGGACATAGATAAAACTGCCACCGCTCCAGACCGCCGAATTTAGCGCCGCAAATTTATTGTCTTCTGGAGGAATCACGGTGCCAAAATATTGCTTGAATATCTCAGGATATTCCCTGAGTGCCGTATCAGTGTCCGTAAATAACACACCGAGTTCCTCTAAATCTTTTTGAATCGAATGGTAAACTACCTCCGACTCATACTGCGCAGATACCCCAGCCAAAAACTTCCGCTCTGCCTCAGGAATGCCCAATCGTTCAAATGTGTTTTTGATTTCCTCAGGCACATCTTCCCAAGTCTTCCCTTGGTTTTCAGATGGTTTCACATAATACGTGATTTCATCGAAATTTAGATCACTCAAATCACCGCCCCATGAAGGCATCGGTTTTGAATTGAATATTTCCAGTGAGCGCAGGCGAAAGTCAGTCATCCAACCAGGCTCATTTTTCATAGTGGAGATATCTTCAACAATTTTTTTTGACAGCCCCTTCGCAAAGCGAACCACAGACACGTCCTTGTCAATAAAACCGTATTGATACTCTTCGAGTTCTGGTGCTCTCTTACTCATGTTCTCTTCCTCCTTTATCCAACGCAATTGTCATCATTGCGAATGGAGGTGTTCTTTACCCATTCGTTCTAACGCGTTCCATGCCAACGTTGCACACTTCACGCGAGCGGGAAATTTTGATATTCCAGATAAAGCCTCCAAATCCCCTAACAATTCTTCATCGTAGTCCTCGCCACGAATCATTTTCTTAAATTCAGCCATAATGAGCAGCGCATCTTGCAATGACTTTCCTTTCACTGCTTCGGTCATCATCGAGGCGCTCGACATGCTAATCGAACACCCTGCGCCCTTAAATCGCACGTCGTTGACCACATCACCTTGAAGTGACAATTGCAAGTGAATCTCGTCTCCACAAGTAGGGTTCTTAAGATCGACTGTCATTGCGTCGCCCTGCACTTCACCCTGATTGCGGGGATGTTGATAATGATCCATAATCACCTGACGATACAATTCATCTAACTGCATGGCCAAAGAACTCCTTTGCTTTCTCAAGAGCACTCACCAGCAGATCGACCTCGTGCTCTGTATTGTAAATGTAAAAACTAGCTCGCGCCGTCGCCACCACATCCAACCAACGCATCAAAGGTTGTGCACAATGATGCCCTGCTCTTACGGCAATGCCTTCGGTATCTAACACAGTGGCCACATCGTGGGGATGCACCTCTGCCAGATTGAAAGTAACAAGGCCGCCGCGAATTTTCGGGCCGTAGATCGTCACATCATCCACTTTTCCGAGCATATCCATCGCGTATGAAGTGATTTCATGATCCATCTGTTGCACCCGCTGCATGCCAATTTGGCTCAAGTAGTCAATCGCTGCAGCTAAGCCCACTGCCCCCGCAATAATCGGAGTGCCGCCCTCAAAACGATAAGGAATTTCATTCCATGTGGATTCGTATAACTCCACTGTCTCGATCATTTCCCCGCCAAATTGCACAGGCTCCATTTTTTCTAACACTGCACGTTTCCCATACAATACGCCGATTCCCGTTGGCCCCATCATCTTATGCCCAGAAAAAGCGAGAAAATCACAATCCAGATCCTGCACATCCACTGGCATATGCGGGACGCTTTGCGCACCATCCACCACCAAAATAGCCCCATTTTCATGAGCAATTTGTGCAGTTTCGCGAATTGGGTTAATGCTCCCCAACACATTAGAAACGTGCGCCATTGCCACTATTTTGGTTTGCGGTGTAACCGTTGCTCGAATATCTTCAATAGCTAACGTGCCATCTGGCAAAAGCGGAATATACTTGAGCGTGGCTCCTGTCACGCGTGCGATCTGCTGCCATGGAATCAAGTTGCTATGATGTTCC
>JAJZCJ010000169.1 GCA_021846145.1 Bacillota bacterium | reverse complement strand
GAGACTGCGAAGCGTGTCATTAATGAACTCCATGGGAGAGCGCTGCTCGCAGATGAAGTGGGACTTGGCAAAACCATCGAAGCGGGACTTGTGTTAAAAGAATATATGATTCGCGGTTTGGTAAAAAAAGCGCTGGTTCTCGTCCCCGCCTCACTTGTTTTGCAATGGACGCGAGAACTCAACGAAAAATTCACAGTCAATGCATTCGCCCAACGCAATGAGTGGTCGTGGACAAGTTATGACGTGATTGTGGCCTCCATGGATACCACCAAAAGAGAACCACATCGCTCACAGGTATTAAATCAAGAATACGATTTGGTGATTATTGATGAGGCACATAAATTAAAAAACAACCGCACAAGCAACTGGCAACTGGTGAACCAACTACGAAAAAAATATTTGCTGCTTGTCACTGCAACACCTGTACAAAACGATTTAAAAGAAGTGTATAACCTCATTCACTTATTGCGACCCGGTCAATTGGGGAGTCCTACGGCATTTGCAAGCACGCACGTACAAGGCAAACGCACTCCCAAGAATCCGGTGATCCTGCGCAAGACATTAAATACGTTGATGGTGCGTAATCGCCGCACAGAAAACAGTCTTAATTTCACAGATCGCCATGTAGAGGCGATTTTATTAAGCCTTTCAAAAGAAGAAATGGAATTATATCAAGCAGTCAGTGAATTTATAAAAGAAGAATACGAATCCCGAGCCAATGCGCGCCGCAGTGTACTCCCGCTAATCACGCTGCAACGAGAAATTTGCAGCAGTTCCTTTGCAGCGTTACCTACGCTTGAAAAAATGCGCAAAGACCCTAAACTGACATCGCCCACACGCGCGCGACTAGACGCCCTTTATGAGTTGGCACAATTGGTGCCAGGATACACAAAAATCAACCAAACCATTGAACTGGCAAAACAAATTGACGATAAGCTAATCGTTTTTACCGAATACCGGGCAACTCAGGATTTCTTGTTGTACATGCTAAAGCGCAGCGGGATTGCCGCTGTTCCGTTTCGCGGCGGTTTTAAAAGAGGGAAGAAAGATTGGATGAAGGATCTATTTGAACATCGTGCGCAGGTACTTGTCGCTACAGAAGCAGGAGGAGAAGGAATCAATCTGCAGTTTTGCAATCAGGTGATTAATTTTGATTTGCCTTGGAATCCAATGCGCGTGGAACAACGAATTGGACGAGTGCATCGACTCGGGCAAACGCGTCCTGTCTACATTTATAATTTAGCGACAAAAGAAACGATTGAAGAGCATATTGTGCATTTGTTACAAGAAAAAATACACATGTTTGAAGCGGTGATTGGAGAGTTAGATGTGATACTAGGTGGTAACGCTTTTGAAAAAGAAATCATGCAAACTTTTGTACAAAGCAAGGATCAAACAGAAGTGACATCGCGGCTCAATATGCTTTCTAAGCGTGTACAACGATCCCCCATCCACACTGCAAAGGAGTAATGGGAAGCATAATGGACACAAAATTATACATATTTTGCAAAAAATACTTCTCGCTTGTCGGCGCAACCCTACATGCTGCTGATGACTTTGCAATTAGTGTAGAGTTGCCTAAAGAAGTAGATAAAGAATTAACGGATCGACCTTTTTATTGGATGTGGATCGAGACATTGCGGGAGACCCCCCCGCCCTCCTTTTTGTACTTGTTGTTTGACGATCAACCTCCATCGCCACAGTACACCAACAAACTAAAAGAACAGCAAAAACCCGAACGAGTACTAGCAGGTAGTTACCGTATGCAAAAAATTTATCAAAGTACGAAAACACGGGGAATGTTCGCAGTGGTATATGAACAGGCGCCCTTACTCTGGCCATGTCTATTAATCAATGTAAAAGTATCATTTATCTCCGATCGAAAAATAGACGAAATCATATCCTATCTTCTATACGTAAAACAAAACACGCTAACAAAAGTCGACATGGCTCAATTAGCGATGAAATCATTAGTTGATGAGCGCCCTAAATCGGCTGAAGTCTTTGCAATGCCAATCAACTTTGATAACGTTTTTACACAAGTAATGGATCAGATCAAGTGCGAACTAGAGACACGAGATCATCACTGGGCGCAAGATTCCTCCTCCCGATTAAAAAAAGAACTATTCGAACTGGATCATTATTACGACACGTTAGAAAATGCAGAAGCAAATGAGCCCGAAAAAACACTTCGCAAAGCAGAAATCACATGGCGCATGACTCCGCGCATAGAAGTTCAACCATTTCAGTTAGCGCTATTGTACTTAGCTGACGAAAAGGTATAAAATGATGATTTTTCGCTAATTCTCTTCATTTTCGTCATCAAGAAGTTCCATGTGAGCGATGCGATAGTCGTCCCCGTCTAGGTAACCGACACGACTCCTGCCAATAATTCGACTTTTCAGTGGATCAGTAAATGGCAAAAACTCATCTGACAACCGTGCATACAAGTCTGGCGGTGCATAGTTGCTGGCATAGAGTGTTGGCAATCTGCGCGTAAACCGTTGATTGATAATACGAAACATTTTTTCCAGTGTGAAGGAGTTCGCCCTTTCTTGGCCAATCTCATCAATGGCTAGCACAGGCACGCTAGAGAATGTTTCAAGGACAGGATCAATGTCTTTTCCTTCACCAATCATGCTGCGAAGTCGATCAAATAACGCATCTGCATTAATAATAATACTTGGTATGCGCCGTTCCTCCAGCCGATTGATCATCGCATGCAGGAGATGAGTTTTCCCCACACCAGCTGGCCCGAAAATATAAAGCCCCTTCATGTTTTGACCAAATTGATAAGTTTGCGCAAATTGTTCTGCTGCAGCAAACAGTTTCGGTCGCCTACGCCGTTGTTCAGCAGGAAAGGAGGCAAAGGTGAGATTGTTGTCATGCACATTACGCAAAGAAAATGACCGATATTTCGTCGCGCGTTGCACCAGCATAAAATCCTGAAATGGCTTGCAATAACTGGTGGCCATAATCAAGTTCCCTTGATATGACGCAAGACTGTACGTCATGCCCTTGGCATCGCCTTTTTTACCACACTTTTCATAGCCTTGACATTGACCACAAATCAAATCCTGTTCATGGAGCTCCAGTATCAGCGACTCCGCCTTCATGATGGCTTCATCTGTCGCTGATAACTGATTGACAGGCGGGTATAACTTGCGTAATTCTAAAGTGGAATAAGATTTGGCACGCGCCTTCATTTTTGGTAGTATGCCGCCAATTCGTTCAAAGCTCATACCCCACCTCAGCTCCTACCAATGTGCGTTCTCTTCGAATTTGCACACTCGCTGGTGCTTCAGGCACAAATACGCGCGTATTTGACACAAACGCCTCATACCAGAGCAGAAAAATCACAATTGCCCACACTTTTCGCGCATGATCCCGTATGCCTGCCCTGTGCTCATCGAGCATATGCAGGACATGCTCCTTATCAAAAAGATCATCCAATTTACTTGAGCCAATTAACTCACGCACAGGTTCGTAAAAATCTTCACGCAACCACTTTCGTAACGGCACAGGAAATCCTAATTTCTTTCTTTGCGCCACCTCTTTTGGCAAGATGGAACGAACAGCCTCTCTCAGCACATTTTTTGTCGTTCCATTTAAGAATCGATACTCCGAAGGAATTTGAGCAGCAAATTGAAATACTTCTTTATCCAAAAAAGGGACGCGCAGCTCTAAACTGTTGGCCATGGTCATCTTGTCTGCCTTCATGAGAATATCCCCAGGCAGCCAAGTGTGTAAGTCTAGTAGTTGCATTTTTGTAATCGGATCATGATTTTGCGCTTGATCATAGTATATTTTGGTGATATCCGTAGATCGTTTAATTTGTTCTTGTTCAGGATTAATAGAGACAAATGCTTGCTTGTCCCGCTCAGAAAACAGATAAGCGTTGCCGAAAAAGCGTTCCTCTAGCGGTTTTGAGCCACGCAGTAGAAACCCTCGGCCTTTCATGCCAAATGGTAGCAATTCAGCAAAATCGCCCAATGTTTTACGCATCCCACTGGGAATTTTATCAAACATCTTTAACGATAACGGTTCACGATAGATCGTATACCCACCAAAGATTTCGTCTGCCCCTTCTCCAGACAGAACGACCGTCACGTATTGACTAGCTAATTCCGCTACAAAGTAAAGAGCAATCGCAGATGGATCGGCCACTGGCTCATCTTGATGATACACAAGACGCGGTAACATCTCCCAATACTGTTTCGCACTAATCACTGTATCCCGATGTGTAGTGCCAAGCAGGCGCGCTGTCTCCTTAGCGAATTCCAGTTCGCTTTGACCTCCTGCCCCTTCAAACCCTACGGTAAAGGTCTGAACCTCCTCGATCTCTTTGAGCAGCGCGACAATCGCGCTAGAATCGACACCAGAAGAGAGAAATGCACCTCTTGGCACATCACTATTCATGTGCATACGTACAGAATCTCGCAGTACATCAAGCGTTCCTTCCACAAAGTAAGACAAAGGAAGGTCATGTGGCTGAAAATCCAACTGATCATAACGTGTGATTTCCCACTTCCCATCCTCATAAAGCAAAAAGTGAGCAGGGGGAAGCTTTTTTACACCTTCAAACATAGTTCGGGGTTCGGGAACATACTGGAAAGTAAGGTAATTCCAAAATGCTTCGCGATCTACTTCTCTTGATACCTCGGGAATCTTCAATAAACTTTTAATTTCTGAACCAAACGCCAGAAAACCATCATCCACTGCATAGTAAAGCGGCTTGATCCCAAACAAATCGCGGGCAAGCAGTAATCGTCGCAATGAATTGTCCCAAATGGCAATGGCAAACATACCACGCAACATTTTCACAAATTCAGTACCATACTCCTCGTAGAGATGAACAATCACCTCTGAATCGGTTTCTGTCTTAAATTCGTGACCCTTGTCTAACAAATCCTTGCGTAGTTCCTTGTAATTGTATATCTCCCCATTAAACAAAAGCCAGACTGTATCATCCTCATTGGCCAGCGGCTGATGCCCTTTCGAGAGATCAATGATTGATAATCTGCGAAAACCGAATCCAAGTTCATGGGAAAAGTAATACCCCTCATCATCCGGACCACGATGAATAATCTGGTCATTCATAGCGGCAAGGAGTTCACGATTGCACTCCTCTCCCTTTAAATCCAGGTAACCGACAATACCACACAATTTCTTTCATCCTCTTTTCTAATCGTTCGCAAAATTAACGTCACTTCGTTGAAAAAGCCATCCACTTTGCCATCACTTGTGCAGCCGCCAATGATAAGTCGGTGCCTGCCACCACTTCGTGAGCAAAATCATATAAGTGCTCTCTTTCCATATAAAGCATGGTGACACGCTCATGGTTCCCCCCTTGAAGTAATGGGCGAGTATGATCAGTCTCCAAGCGGCGTATGATCTCATCAAGTGACACTTGCACATGCACAGTCAACGCTCGTTTCGTAAGTAACTCGCGTGTCTCTTTTGCAAGTGGCGCGCCGCCTCCCGTGACTAATACACCATGCCCAGTCGTATTCAATCTATTTGCGATCGACTCAGCTTCCAGTTCTCGAAAGCGTTGTTCTCCATAGACAGAAAAAATCTCTCGAATCGGCATTTTCATCATTTTTTCGACGAATTCGTCATTATCATAACATGGCAGACCATAATTACGAGATAGCAATTTCCCTAACGTGCTCTTCCCAGCACCCGTAAACCCAATCAGTGCAATCACTTTGACGGCTCCTTTTGCGCATGTTATGCCTTTCACCATTTTATCACTTTCCGCCAGAAATCGCCCAGATTGTCGTACAATTCTTGCGCGTTGATGGGGATAGGATCGTTACCTGGTTACCTGTCATGGTTCCGATAAGCTAGCTGTGCCGGTCACCCCTCCGTAGTACGTGCTGACCAGCGCAATACTAGACACTTGTGATCCACCAACCGTATCAGCTCTCATTGATATACATGCCGTTGATGTTCAGCGCGTCCGACAGGTTATAGTAGTCCGGTTTGTTAGGTGGAGAATCATATATACCTGATGAACCAGATCCAATGTTGAACAATGCAAGTGGAGTGCGGAGCCGATTTTCCAACCAATTTTCGGATTAATAACTGCTATTTCTTAGTTTCACAATAAACAAAATTGGGGTATGATAAACCCACACGAAATCAAAATCTGCCTATCCTAACTTGTGTATACAATGACAAGGATGTGATAGGTAATGAATGGTGATGAATATGGCGATCGAGAAACAGGATCTACTTCAACTACTGGACGGAGTCGATCCAGAAGAACTGGAGACGGTGTATTGGGCCGTCAAAGGCATCATCGACCACGACGATCAATCGTGGTACTGGAGCGAGCACTGGCAGCAGGAAGAACGAGAAGTGGATCAACAAAAAGCCAGCGGTCAGCAGATCGGACCGATGAACGCCGAGGACATGCTCAAAATATTGGATCAAATCATCGAGAACAACGAGCAAACCAATTAATGGCAAACCCCTGTCGGGTAAAGCGAACGTAAATGAGTTCTCCGAAAGACTCCCCTAGCTTTGGGAGTGTCATGGGGTTTCACTCCATTTTTCTATTCGTTGCCGAAATAAATCAAAGGACACAGTGGCCGTCGATTTGGCTCCATTATTCGTATTCGCATTTGCCACAATCGTGAAAATTCCCGTTGTCCCGACCACCTTATTGCCATTGACAAAGCACCCACCATCACTATTTTGATAATATAACGTCTGAGGGTTTTTCCCGTTGACTAACAGTTCTATTTCCGAAGCCACACCTGCATGCGCTAGATCCCGAGCATGTAACACATCGATACGTGTCTCCACCCTTTGCACAAGCGATTCCACCAACCATAATCCAGCAGCAGTAAAAATAGCAGTGATGCTTAACACAAAAAGTGCAAAAGGCAGTGCATATCCACGATCATTAAAACGCTGTGGCTTGAGGAGTGAGCGAAAATTGCACTTCATGAGTTCCCCTTTCCCCATCATACATGACGGTTACCTGTAAATCATTTTGCACCAAACTCCATTGCAAACTGCTCACCCCTGTCGACACGACTACTTCACCTAGACCATTTAGTGTGCGTAAAACCAGATGTGATGCTGGCGACAATCGAAATGTACTAACCTCTCCATCACTTAAAACGACAGTCAGTGTGTCCCCCGCTGTTCGCACGTTTTGTGCACTGGTCAAATCCTGTGTCAGCGCATGATATAGCACCCATTCATCATCAAGCAC
>JAJZCJ010000168.1 GCA_021846145.1 Bacillota bacterium | reverse complement strand
GAGCAATGCCATCATCTCCGGTATTGATTGTATCTTCATTCATAACAACGTTGTTATCGGCAGATATGTCAAAACCATCAGTATTTTGTGAGTACCATGGATTGCTGATTTTGGTATTAAAAATCAACACATTAGTTGAAGAATTGATCTTCACCGTGTGCGAAGGTGAGTTTTTAAAAGTAGGTCCATCAATCATGACGTTCTTATCTCCAATAAAACTCACCATGATAGGTCTCAGATAATCTTTGATATTTTCATAGTCAGTTTCTGTCTTCATACTATGGCTTTTGGTGTACGCTTCCGCATTCATTCCCTGGACAGTCGGCCACCACATACTGCCGTCTGAACTGACTACACCGCCAGAAGCTATAAGCGCAGACCATTGAGAGCTTGACAGTTTTTCCTTTTTCACAGGTCGCCACGTATTCCCAGCCCCGTCAAACACACCGCGTCCTGTAATGGCAACATTCGTCGCATTGGTTGATGATATTGGGGATTGAACTACGTATTTGCTACCGCTTGGCAGCAAAGGATATGCGTCATGATTCCCAGTAAATTGTACGAGAGCTCCTGCATCAATATGAAGATTTACATTACTTTGTAAAACAATCGGCCCTGTGATCCACATTCCTGAGGGAATCACTACTTCACCGCCACCTGCTTTGGATGCTGCAGCTATCGCATCATTGATGGCAATCGTGTTGACAACATATGAATTGCTTACTGCTCCATAATTCACGATGTCAAATTGTTTGTTAGAAAATTTAGGAATAGACATCTTCGGCATGGTGAATGGCACATTGCTAAGCGCTTGACTCAACGCAGTTTTCGCACTATTTGGCAGCATAGAATTGAAATCTGCCTGCACAGAATTCGGGTTTGAAGCAGCGTACACTGATGCGGTCAGGAACGGTGCACTTATCGTCGCAAATGCGAGCATACCAGAGAAGGCAACTTTTTTAAGACTATTTTGATGATGGATAGACAATACCAATACCCCCTTAGTAATGATAGTTCTCATGGCATGATCAGTGTTTTGCAGAACCCCACTGATTTACGAACATACATAACAGGCTCAATCACCTGCGTCATTGTAAGTGGCTCACCTCCAATCAAATCAGCGATCATTTGCGCAGAAACATGCGCAATCCGATCTAGAGAAGGTCCCACCGTCGTTAAAGGGACTTCCGTTTGATCCATATCAGGCAAATCATCGTACCCGATTAAAGAAATTTCCGTTGGAACAGTCAACCCCCGCTCCAAAAAAGCTCTAAGCGCTCCTCGTGTCACCAAGTTGTTGATGCCGATAAAAGCGGTTGGCGAATGGATATTCATCTCATAAGCCAAAACAGATGAGTACCCTCCCCGCCACGTTGTATTGGATGGCAACACATAATGGTCATGAAATTCTAACCCATAATCCTGCACTACTGACATGTAACTATTCAATTTCTCGGCTTGGGTGTTGCCGATTAAACCAATTCTACGATGACCAAAGCTCAATAAATATTCCATTGCTTTTTTGATTCCCAATCCCCGATCTACCTGCAGACATGGCACACGAGGCAACGAATGATTCCCAACCACGAGCATCGGCACTGACAGACTCTGAATGCCTGACGACAAATGGCTTTTAGCCTCAATATCTCCCCAGTAGATAATCCCCTCTACTTTCAATCGTTCGAGCAAATCCAGACCGTGAGAGGACAGCGAAATAACCATTTCAAAACCCGCTTCCATCAACGCCGTATTGATCTGACTAGCCAAATGCGTAAACAGTGGATTGCCCATTTCCTGTAAAACCAAGCCGATCAAATTGCTCTTGCCAGATACCAACTGCGAGGCATGCATGTTTTTCCTGTAGTTCAATTGTTGTGCGATCTCCAAAATAAGACGTTTTGTTGTCGGCTTAACAAGCGGGCTATTATTTAAAGCTTTTGATACCGTGCTGTTACTCACGCCTGTTGCTTTGGCGATATCCTTAATAGTAGCCATTAACACACCTTCATCAAAAAAATTTGTCAACCTTTTAATCCCGAAGTGGCGATTCCTTTTACAATATATTTCTGGAAAAACATAAACACAAGAAACAAAGGAATCAAAGAAAGCAAAGACATAGCAAACATCGGTCCCCACAGTTGCGCCCCAGACTCGTCCATGAACAGTTTTAGGCCAAGCGGAGCTGTAAACATGGAGGATGAATTAATATAGACAAGTTGTGAAAAAAAATCATCCCATGACCATATAAAACTAAAAATCGCGGTGGTCATCAAGGCAGGAACGGAAAGCGGCATAATTATTTTCCAATAAATTTGAAACGAATTGCAACCATCTATTTTTGCAGCTTCATCCAGTTCTTTAGGAAGTCCCCTCATGAATTGAATCAATAAAAAAATGAAAAATGGAGCTCCGAAAAACGCTGGCGCAATTAGTGGAACATACGTGTTGATCAAGCCCAGAAAATGATACATGGTGTATTGAGGGATCAATGTGATTTGCGAAGGCAACATCAACGTCACCATCATAAGCGAAAATAAGATTCTCTTAAATCGAAATTCAAAACGCGCGAAAGCAAAGGCAACCAGGGAACTGGAGATTACCGTACCAATTACAACCAAGGACGAAATGAGAAAAGAATTTTTAATAAAATTTCCGAACTGCACATTGGGCAACAAATTCCATCCTTGAATATAATTTTTTATTGTCCAATGGGCAGGAAAAAAGGATGCACTTGTAAATATATCTTGGTTCGGTTTGAATGAGCCAAAAATCATCCAAAGCACTGGATATATCATAAGGAGTCCAAAGGTAATTAAAATAACATGCGTGATTACATTACCAAACCGAGACGACTGTCTATTCCTCATCCGATCTCCCCCCTAAGATTCATAATAAACCCATTTTTTACTTGTTATAAACACGACGGATGTAAAGACCCCTAAAACTATCAGAAGAATCCACGCCAATGCAGAAGCATATCCCATTCGGAAATAAGTAAATTGATCATATAGATAAAGCGCATAAAAAAGTGTGGCGTTGATCGGACCTCCATCGGTAATAATGTATCCTTGTGTAAATTGAGTAAATGCAGTAATAATCGACATGATCAAGTTGAAAAACACAACGGGAGACAACATGGGCACTGTCACATGGATAAATCGCTTCCACTGGCTTGCACCATCAATTTCTGCAGCCTCATAGAGAGACTCTGGGATTCCTTTTAGTCCCGCTAAAAAAATCAACATCGACGACCCAAATGCCCACGCAGATAGAAGACTCAAAGTGAACAGCGCTGTGCTTGGTTCATCAATCCAAGGTGATCCGTGAATGCCGATGAGAGCCAAAGCCTTGTCAAACAGTCCTCCTGGACCAAAAATTTGTTGCCAAAGATAGGCCACTGCCACACTCGATCCAATCAACGATGGGATGTAATACATAGCGCGATAGATGCCAATGCCGCGAATGTTGCGATTGAGCAACATAGCCACTGCGAGCGCCACCACCAAACGGATCGGAACAGCCATTAATATATACGAAAAAGTAACTTCGAGCGAAGTATAGAACAGTTGATCATTTGTAAATATATTTTTATAATTTTGTAATCCAATCCAGTTGGGGGATTGCAGTAAATCAAAATTCGTAAACGAAAAGTACAGCGACATCAGGATGGGACCAAGAGAAAACACGAGAATACCGATCAACCAAGGCGATATAAACATGTACGGAGCGATCCATTCAGATATCTTTCGACGCTTTTTTGGCAATGACACAGCTTTTTGAACAACCGCCACACTTTTCACTCCCTAGTTTTAATTTGTGGATGAACAACTCATCATTGCGTTTGCTGAGCTGTTCATCCACATCATCATCGCTCAAAAAAGAGGCTCACTTATTGACCTAAAATACTGTTCACTTGTGAAACTGTTTGTGCTGCACCTTGCTGCGGAGTCGATTGACCGTAACCAACCGCCTCGATGGTATTATTCACCTGCGCAAGCGCTTGGTCGTTATTGGCCGGCGGCGGTGTACCAAGAGGTGTGGTGGCGACAGCAGACGCTTTGTCAAAGTATGCAAATTCTGCTTTGTTGTAAGAGGTGGCCGTTTTCTCCATATCTTTTCGAATTACGCTTGATACAGGAATTCCGCGATCGGTACCCATGTCTTGGTTAGCTTTAAGGTTATTCAGCAAGAAATTAACAAATGCAGCCGCTTGTTTTGGGTATTTCGTATTCGCCGAGATACTCCAGAATTGGCTCGGTTTAATATAGAGTCCCTCTTTGCCGCCAGGCATCGTCGGCGGCAGCATCATAGCCACTGGTTGATTGGTCATTTTTGGCAAGTCTTCATACAGGTTAGCCCAATAGAATATCGACGCTGATTTGCCGGACATAAACGGATCCGTTGATTTACCGATTTTATCCGCTAACGCGACCGCTTCTGAAGGAATGGCCTTCACTTTGCGAAGGTTATTCCAATACGTAAACCAATTGGTCAATGTATTCACTGGATAGCCAACACTCTTCTGATTGGCACTATACAAAGGAGCACCGGTCTGACGGACATAATACTCAAAATGTTGATAGTCTTCCGGATCGTCAGTGCCATAGACACCTAGTTTTTGATGAACTTTTTTGACCACTGCCGCAAACTGACTCCAAGTCCACCTAGTATTCGGAGTTACCTTAATACCCGCTTTTTTCATCAATGCTGGATTATACATCAAACCGTACGTATTAATCGAATTGGGAATGCCATACAATTTGCCGTTAATCGTACCGTCTTTCAACATCGTAGTGGAAATATTTTTAGTATTAATGCCCATATTACCCATATTGAGCAGTGCGCCGCGGCTTGCAAACGCACTGATGTAATCGTAATCCATCTGAATAATATCCGGAGAAGATCCGCCCGCCGCTTCGACTGTTAATTTTTTGAAATAATCATTAAAGCTGCCATTAAATTGAGGAATAATCTTTACATTGGGATGGAGCTTTTCATAATACGCAATCGCTTTTTCCGTAAGCTGGTCTCTTGTGGTATTACCCCACCAGCTAAATGTCAATGTGATTTTCGGTGTCGACACCCGCTGAGTAGAAGCCTGAGCTGCCAATGCCGGAAGCAAAGCAATTCCAACAGATGCGAGTACCATGACTGTCTTTTTCAAATGAACCCCTCCAATTATTGATGATTTGTAAACGCTTTCTGAATAGATGTGGAGAACAGTCCAAGATAGGACTATGCCATTACATTTATTCCCCAATCAAATCACGAATCCGAACGAATCTTCTTTCAGCAATTGAAAGATTGGCCGCAATCCCGACAAGAATAGACATCGCCCCAGCCCGTGACCCCGCTATATGACCAAGTGGATCATGGCTGGCATCCTTAAACAAATGATCCTTTAACCGTCGATCACCTCCTCCATGACCTTCTGCCACATGCGGAACATCAAATGTCTGTACACCACCGTATAACGGATAAAACCGCACCTGCAGCGATTCAAATGATTGACCATGACCAGTTTGACTCACGCGCCAATCTGCAGCATGGCGAATATCAGCGCGTTGTCTTTGCGCGAATTCCGTCTGCTGCTCCGTATCAACAAACCATTCTGGTTCGAACGCCTCTAATCTCCCCTTGCTACCGTTAAACGCCACTTGCCAACCCTCAAATGAAGTGGCAGCCGTTAATCCGTAGGTCAATTGCACGTTATCCGGATAGCGAACAATTGCAGAGAGCGTATCTTCTATATCGATAGCTTCTGAAAACACGCACCGATCCCGAAAATAGCCATCGTACTGCTCATTGTCTTTGTACACTGATTTCAGTTTTTCATCCGCATTTAAATCTAGATAAAATTCACATTGATTGGATACTTCGCAGGTAGAGCACCGTTCACCGTGACCTTGTAAATGCTCCGGCAGATAAAAATGTCGTGAACCCATCGCTGCTACTTCCACAGGTTCCTTGTCTAGCCACCAATTGATCAAATCAAAATGATGTGTGGCTTTATGGACAGCCAATCCGCCTGAATTCGCTTTTTGCGCATGCCAGCGTCGAAAATAATCCGCACCATGCACGGTATCAAGAAACCAGCGAAATTCAACCGAATGAATTTCTCCTACAATCCCCTCTTTCAAGAGACGTTTGATCTCTGTTTTATAAGGTGCATACCGATAGTTAAATGTCACCCGCACGTTCTGCCCCGTGTTCTTTTCCGCCTCAAGTATTGCCCGACATTTTTGTTCATTCATGGTCATCGGTTTTTCCGTGATTACATCCTTGCCCCGTTCCATGGCTCGAATGATAATCTGATCATGTGTAGAATCTTTTGTGGTGACAATGACGGTGTCACATTCCACACTATCCAGCATGTCATCAAAATCCTGATACCCAGGAATGTTTTGCCCCAATACTCGTTGGGCATTTTGAATACGTCCAGGATTCAGGTCGCAAAGTCCAGTAATAATAGCGACGTCACTATAATAATCAACCAGATCTTTAGCAAACATATACAATCCTCTTGCACCAAGTCCGACAATACAATATTTTTTCACCATGTTTACTACGCTCCCTTAATGATGTGACAAACCAATAATTTAGATGCTTATACCTCTTGCCAAACATAATAATAACGTTGTTATTATTATTCAAAAATTAAGGATAAAACAGCACCGAACCCCCCTATAAAAATTGAGTAATTGCTGAAATCTATCACATTAACCCTTGCTTTGTTCAATTCCATAAGAGATAAATGAAAACGTTATTATTTTTGATTAAAAAATCTAGTAAAAACATAATACTTTGCTGACGCAATGTCAATACCCAAGATACTCATAATTTGAATGAACTAAAGGATAATCGTCAAAATTCCTACTAAATAACACCAAGGCACCAGCCTCTAAGTGTAAATCGATTCTATTTCACAATGATATTGGCCCAGTTAGCCAAATGCCAGCTGGAATAACGACCTTACCTCCACCGGCTTTTGCGCAGTCATCGATCGTTTGCTGAATGACAGCAGTATTCAAGAATGTCCCATCACCAATCGCGCCATAATCTATTATATTAAATGTTACACTTGGAATATCAGGTTGCATCGTTTCCCAATTTGATTTAGTGTGCATAAATAGCATTATTCCCCCTTGTCTTCTATTTCCATATAAAGTGACGCTTTAATGAACGCAAAGATTCCCTTTGGATCATCCTCCACCACCGGTTCCGAAAGATAATAGTGCAA
>JAJZCJ010000167.1 GCA_021846145.1 Bacillota bacterium | reverse complement strand
GGCCTTAACAGCCCAATCAGTGCATCGATTTTCTCCACATCTCCGGTAATTTGTACCGTGATAGAAGTATGTCCCACATCTACGACCAACACACGAAAAGGATCAAGAATATGCGATATTTCCTGACGGTTGCTCCGATCTGCCTTGACCTTGATCAGCGCCAACTCACGCTTGACAATCTTCTCTTGGGACATATCAATCACATCAAGCACATCAACAAGCTTGCCTACTTGCGTCAGAACCTGCATCGCCATTGCTTGATCACCATGGCTGACAATCGTCATCCGGCTGACCCCTTCTTCTTCTGCCACCCCCACCGTGATGCTGGAAATATTAAAACCACGACGAGCAAATAGTCCGGCTATACGAGTCAATACACCAGGTCGATCATTCACCAAAACAGAAAAGGTGCGTTCGATCTCCATCCTACTCCACCCCCCATTCCAGCGTCATTTCATGGTTGCCTTTTCCAGGAGGCACCATCGGAAATACATTTTCTTCTTCTTTGACGACAAAATCCATGATCACAGGACCGTCATAAGCCATCGCCTGCGCAATCACCGCTTCCGCTTCCATGGGAGTGGTAGCACGCAAACCTAGCGCGCCATACGCCTCTGCCACTTTCACAAAATCTGGTGAACTGACTCGGCTCTCCGCATAGCGCTTCTCATAGAAAAATTGCTGCCACTGACGCACCATGCCCAAGAAACGATTGTTAATAATGGCGACTTTCACAGGAAGCCCTTGATCAACCATCGTTTGCAATTCTTGAATGTTCATTTGAAAACTCGCATCGCCAGCAACACAAATGACAGTGTGATTCGGCTCTGCCACTTGTGCGCCGAGAGCTGAGGGGAAGCCAAATCCCATGGTCCCCAAGCCCCCAGAGGTGACGAGCTGACGGGGACGGGAAAATGGATAAAACAAAGCGGCCCACATTTGATGCTGTCCGACTTCTGTCGTCACAATCGCTTGACCATTTGTGTGCTTAGCCAATAATTCCACCACTTGTTGCGGTTTGAGATCAACATCTGTTCCATGGTAGCGCAGCGGCCATTCTTCATCCCACGCCTTCACCTGCGCGCGCCAATTTGCTGTATCAGGGTGCAAGTCATACGTCACCAACATGTCTAACGTGTCTTTAATATTAGCAATCACTGGAATATCTATTGGTACATTTTTCCCGATTTCAGCAGGATCGATATCGACATGCACTTTTTTAGAATGCAGGGAAAATAACTCCAATCTCCCTGTCACGCGATCATCAAAACGAACGCCAAATGCAAGCAACAGATCACATTCGGAAACTGCCTTATTAGCAGAATATTTCCCATGCATACCTAACATACCGAAAAACAGCTCGTCTCCAGAAGGATATGCGCCCAGTCCCATCAGCGTAGACACTACTGGAATCTGGGTCTTCTTTGCAAATTGCCACAATACATCTGCAGCCCCGGCAGACACAATCCCTCCGCCAACGTAAAGCAGCGGTTTTTTCGCCTGCCTGATTGCCTCCACGATCGCGTCCACTTGCGCCGTGGAAGGTGCCGTAGGGATTTTATACCCACGCGCGTTTGGTTTCGGTAACGTTTGGTAGGTAGCTGCTCCCGCAGTGATGTTCTTTGGCAAATCAATAAGCACCGGACCCGGTCTCCCGGAATTGGCAATATGAAAAGCATCTGCGATCACTTGTGGCAAATCGTTGACATCACGAATTTGGTAATTGTGTTTCGTCACTGGCATTGTAATGCCCATAATATCCGCCTCTTGGAATGCATCCCTGCCGATGCTCTCCATGGTCACCTGACCTGTGAGCACCACCAATGGGGTGGAGTCCATGTACGCATCCGCGATCCCCGTCACCAAATTGGTCGCACCAGGTCCCGAGGTGACAAGCACCACACCTGTTTTGCCAGTCACTCTGGCATAACCTTCTGCCGCGTGAACGGCTCCTTGCTCATGTTTGGTGAGAATATGACGGATAGAAGAATCGTACAGTGAATCATAAATCGGCAGAACCGCCCCTCCAGGATACCCGAAGATCACGTCAACTCCGGACTCTAGTAAAAGCGAGCACAGCAAGTCAGCACCAGTTTTCACAGTTGGCGGGGTAGCTTCCCCGTCAACTTGCTCCGCCTCTGTTGCATTCACACCAGCATGGACAGTATCTGTCTCTTTTATAAACTGGTTCATGTTTTTCTCTCCTCTTCCCGCTCTCTTGTCTCTATGTGAAAAATACAACAACATAAAAGGCACTGAAATTGCCTATTAGTTAAAGAAAACACTACCATATTTCTAATGACAAATGAGAAAAAATATTATAACTTTTTGTTAAATCCTTCTCCCCTGCATTCTCGCTACCTCTCGAAATGTTTTTAATAGCTTTTGTGTCACAGTGCCAGGCTTGCCGCTGCCAATCTTACGCGCATCCACCTCAACCACCGGAATAAGTTCCGCAGCCGTACCCGTGAGAAAACACTCATCCGCGATATATACATCATGCCGTGTAAAAGGAGTTTCCAAGAGCGGAATATTCAATTCTGCACAAATATCAATGATAGTATGCCTTGTAATACCATCTAGTGCACCCAAATACACAGGTGGCGTGTACACCTTACCTTTTTTTACGATAAACACATTGTCTCCGGAACCTTCGCACACGTACCCTTGAGCATTGACGGTGAGTGCCTCAAGCACGCCTGCATTAATGGCTTCCATTTTGACCAGAATACTATTTAGGTAATTGAGAGATTTGATTTGCGGATTCAATGCATTAGGACTGTTTCTTGTCGTTGCTACCGTCACAATGCGAAGTCCATTCTCATAAAATTCAGGTGGAAAAAGTTGTATTTCATCTGCAATGATAATGATGTTGGGAGTGGCGCAACTGCGAGGATCCAAACCAAGATCCCCAGGACCTCTTGAAATGACCAGCCGAATATACCCGTTTTGTAATTGATTCGCACGTACAGTATCTAGCACTGCCTTAGCCATCTCTTCAAATTCTAGTGGAATATGAAGGAGAATCGACTTAGCCGAGTCATAGAGCCTTTCCAAGTGTTCATCAAGGCGAAATACTACACCATCATAGATGCGAATTCCCTCAAAAATCCCGTCTCCATACAAAAAACCGTGGTCAAATACGGAGACGACAGCTTTATCCTTGGGTACAAGTTGACCGTTGAGGTAAATCAGCCTGTCTTCGGTCTTCATCCGATCACTCCTGTCTAGATGTTTAATAAATTTACGTAAAAGGATAGCCTCGCAGTATTCAGACTCGCGTGCAAGCACGCTAGCCAGAACTTACCGCGAGGCTTTTTTCCTCAAGGTGTACACCAAGTTCCTTGGTGCGGTGTCGCTCGGACCTTGCCCGCATAAGCGGCGGAACCCTAGACACCCTCCTGACGCACAAGAAATTATTTAATCATTATATATTGAATTTTGTGTCAGGTCAATTTAGTTTGCAAGTTTATGTTTGCAAGTTTATAAAACCGCATGTATAATGTCCTTTATACAGATACAGTTGTTCGCGCAAAGTAGACACAAGGCGTGTTGTACTCTCGCTAAAAACGTAGGGAGAGAGGGTAACATCCATGTCAGAAGATCCATATTACCTTGTTCGGCGTTCCCATTTACCTGAAGTCATGCAGCGCACCATTGCGGTGATGGAGCTATTAAACCAGCAACCTCACCTCAGTGTGCTAGAAGCGGTGAGAAGAATTGGAATATCACGAAGTGCTTATTATAAGTACAGAGAGGCAATTAAGCCCATCTATTCGGCAATTGATAATCAAATTGTGACATTGGCCTTCACACTCTTACATGAGCGCGGCGTACTGTCTGACGTATTAAATCGCTTGGCAGCAAGTGGAGCCAACATTTTGACCATTAATCAATCGCTCCCTTTACAAGGCAAAGCCACCGTCATCATTTCTACGGAAACGAGAAATATGAAAATGGAATTAGATGAGGCATTAGACCATTTGCGCACACTATTCGGTGTTGAACAGGTGAACATCGTGGGTCAAGGTTAATTTTTTCATAAAAAGGAGTGTGTAAAAATGGAATTGCAAATTGGACTACTGGGCTGTGGCACGGTTGGCGGAGGCGTGGTGGAACTGATTCGTATGCGGGCGGATAAAATAGCGGCCATGACTGGCTTTCACCCGGTGGTCACAGACGTCTTGGTGCGAGATCTTGATAAAAAGCGCAATGTAGAATTCTTGCATGAACGGTTGACTCACCAAGCCAAAGACATCCTTGATAACGATGAGATTAAAGTGGTCATTGAAACCATGGGCGGAATTGAACCTGCCAAAACGATGATTCTTGCGGCGCTCCGTGCGGGCAAGCACGTCATCACCGCAAATAAAGACTTGATTGCACTACACGGCGCAGAAATCATGGAAGTGGCAGAACAAGAAAAATTGGATTTCCTCTACGAAGCGGCTGTAGGTGGTGCCATCCCCCTCATTCGCCCACTTAAAGAGTCACTGACTGCCAATGAAATCACCGATCTAAAGGGCATTATCAACGGAACCACCAATTACATTCTTACCAAAATGACGGAGAGCGGTGCCAACTATGAAGACGTGCTGCGCGAGGCACAAGATTTGGGATATGCAGAAAGTGATCCGTCAGGTGATGTAGATGGATTGGATGCTGCTCGCAAATTGACCATTTTGGCCTCGATTGCTTTTGGCGCGAAGGTGAGTTTAGACGATGTGGAAGTACATGGCATTCGCACAATCACCGCAGCAGATGTGGCTTATGCCCATGAACTAGGAACCGTGATCAAGCTACTAGCTGTCGGAAAAGACGATGGTACCTCGTTGTCACTACAAGTGCGTCCCACACTAGTGCCGAAAACCCATCCCCTGGCACAAGTGAATGACGCATTTAATGCGCTGTTTGTGCACGGAGATGCGGCAGGCGATCTGATGTTCTTTGGCCGCGGTGCCGGATCACTCCCCACGGCCAGTGCGATTGTTGGGGATGTGATTGAAACTTTGCGCAATATGAGCATGGCCATTCCCTCGCGATTTCGAACAGGTCCTGTCACAAGCAAGCCGGTGAAAAAAGGGTTGTCCGAGCCGTTTCGCTATTATTTGCGCATTCACGCCAAAGACCGACCAGGAGTGTTTGCTCACCTTGCCAGCATTTTTGCAAGCACCGAAATCAGCATGGAAACAGTCTTACAAAAACGAGCGCACGCGAATCAAGCAGAAATTGTCATCGTCACACACGAAACGACTTCGAATTCCATGGAGGCGACGATCAATCAATTGAACGAATTAAGCGATTTACTGGAAATCAAAAACGTTATGCTCATGGAGAAGGGAGACGCCTAATCAATTGAATACCTCATATCGTGGCTTACTAGATCGCTACCAATCTTACTTGCCAATAACCGACCGGACACCCGCTTTATCATTAAATGAAGGTCGTACCCCGTTGATCCCTGCTTTAGCGCTTTCTAAGGAGCTAGGACTGGAAGTCTACTTAAAATACGAAGGTGCCAACCCCACTGGTTCATTTAAAGATCGGGGCATGGTAATGGCGGTAGCAAAAGCCTTAGAGGAGGGCAGTCAGGCAGTCATTTGTGCGTCCACTGGCAACACTTCTGCCGCTGCTGCCGCCTATGCCGCGCGTGCAGGCATTCGCGCCGTCGTGCTGATACCTGACGGCTATGTGGCGCTCGGCAAACTGGCACAAGCGTTGATGTATGGTGCAGATGTCATCTCGATTGCAGGCAACTTTGATCGCGCGCTTGAATTAGTCCGAGACATCGCTGCGACAGAGGCAATCACGCTCGTCAATTCCGTCAATCCTTATCGCCTCGAAGGCCAAAAGACCGCCGCATTTGAAGTCTGCGATGAACTGGGCAGCGCCCCTGACTATCTCGCCATTCCCGTTGGCAATGCGGGCAACATTTCTGCCTATACGAAAGGCTTTCGTGAATACCACGAAAAAAATCACACTGGCATTCCGCATATGATTGGCTTTCAAGCGGCAGGTGCCGCACCGATCGTCAATGGTACCATTGTCGAAAAGCCAGAAACTGTCGCCACCGCGATCCGCATCGGCAATCCGGCAAGCTGGCAATTAGCCGTGGACGCTATTCACAGTACGTCTGGATTTATTGATGCCGTCACGGACGAAGAAATTCTTGCTGCCCAACGTTATTTGGCACAACAAGAAGGCGTGTTCGCGGAGCCCGCATCTGCAGCTTCAGTCGCTGGTATCTTAAAAAAGGGACGTGAAGGCGTGATCGCCAAAGGCTCCCGAGTCGTCTGTGTACTGACAGGAAATGGATTGAAAGATCCAGATACGGCAGTGCGCAATAGTGGCGCTAAGTCTGTGCTAGTTGACGCTAGTAAAGACGCCGTCTGGAAAGCAATCATGGGAGGTCAGTCGTGAAAATCAGCGTATATGTGCCAGCGACCAGCGCGAACTTGGGACCTGGTTTTGATTGCATGGGAATTGCACTTGATTTATGGAATGAAATTCACGCATCGCCCGCGGCAGAAACGACATTTACGATTGAAGGATATGGGGAAGACTTTCTTCCCCGCGATGAAAGTAATCTGATCATCGGTTCGATGAGACTCGTATTCAATAAATTCAATCGACCCCTCCCCCCTTTAGCCATTCACATGGTCAATCGGATTCCGATTGCAGCGGGACTTGGCTCTAGCGCTGCCGCCCTCGTGGGAGGACTGCTCGTCGCCAATCACTTGCTCGATGAACCGCTTAATAGCGCACAAATTCTCCGCATTGCAGTTGAAGACGAGGGACATCCAGACAATGTCGCACCTGCATTTTTAGGGGGCGCGGTGCTCGCTTATTTGCACCCGGAAGGGGTCACTCATGTCAACTTACCAATTCGCGATAATTTTAATTTTGTCACCGTCACACCCGAATTTCCGCTACTCACAGAAACAGCCCGAAGCGTCCTGCCAAATAATGTAGGACGCGCCGATGCCGTCTTCAATATCGCCCACGCCAGCTTTTTGACTGCGGCGCTGACCACCGGCAACATTTCACTACTGCGCAAATCGTTAGCAGATCGCTTGCATCAAGATGCACGAAAATCGCTAATTCCAGGGTTTGACGACGTGGTGAAGTCCGCAAGCAAAGCAGGAGCCATCGGCACCGTACTAAGTGGCGCAGGTCCCACCCTGCTGTCCGTCGTGGAAGGTGGCCCGCTTTCAGAAGAAGTCGCGAACGCGATGGTAGACGCTTTTGCCAAGAACAACAT
>JAJZCJ010000166.1 GCA_021846145.1 Bacillota bacterium | reverse complement strand
GTGAGGAGAGAAATTTTGTGTAGTCACAAGTGAGACTGGAATAGAAGGCGTCACCAGATGACCTGCGGCAGGCCATTGCCATAACACACGTCCATTCGGACTAGCAATATGCACACGGAGATGATCCCGATTCAAAATGGTGGTAGCATTGGCCAGCGATTGATTGGTGAGATTAGGCATCGAAATGTATTGTTGTTGGATGGATGAAGGGGCGTTGAATTGGTAAAGAGAATTCCATACATACGGGTCTAGGAAATATTCATTAGGCAGCGTCCCAGCTTTCGTGTGTGGTTTCACCTGAAGATATGCAAGCGCCCGTTTGAGTACAAAACGAGCGGCAGGGGAAGAGACGCTGTTACCGTACTGGAGGGTGTTGTGGGGTTCATTAACGGTCACATAGATGGCCAGTTGAGGGTGATAGGCTGGCGCAAACGCGATGAAAGAGAGGTTGTACATGTGAGGCAAATAACCGCCTCCGTTCGGATTCGGAACCTGTGCCGTTCCCGTTTTGCCGGCAATATTATATCCTGGAATGTACGAATTCACCTCATATGGATTGTCAGCCACATCTTGCACCATCAGTTTGGTCACCTGATGCATGATGGAGGGAGGAGCCACCTGACGGACTACTTTCACATGGTGATCAAAAAGCACCTTGCCCGCTGGCGTGATAATTTTTTGCACGAGGTATGGTTGCAGCAATTTTCCACCGTTAGCCACCGCATCCACTTCTGCAATTTGTTGAATGGGCGTCACTGCGAGGCCTTGACCAAAGGTCATGGTGGCAAAATCCACAGGGTTTAGATTTTGTTCTGGAAATAAAATAGAAGACCCTTCTCCCGGCAGATCAATACCGGTCGGGCGATCCATCCCGTACAAGTGAATGTAGTGGTAAAGGTTGTGTACCCCCTCTGCTTGTCCAATGTGAATAAACCCCGTGTTGCTGGAATAAATCATGGCCATGCGATAACTGATTCGTCCCCATCCCCACAAATTCCAGTCACGGATAGGCACCCCATTCACATAGTCGACCCCCGACATATACGTGTGCTGGAGGGTAATCGAATGCGTAGCGAGCGCCCCCGTTAACGTCACGATCTTAAACGTGCTGCCAGGCTCGAACGGATCCGAGATCGCCCAGTTTGTATTGAGCGTGGCGGCAGGGTAATTCCAGTACGTATTCGGATTAAAATGAGGCAACGCCGCCATCGCCAAAATCCCACCGGTATTGGGATTGGAAACGATGATCGCAGCGTGCGCGGGCGTAAACCGTTGCTCAATGGTTTTTAGCGCCTGTTCCGCATACTGTTGAATCACTGGATTGAGAGTTAATACCACATTGTCCCCATTCTTTGCAGGGACAGATTTTTGCTGATAATAAGGAATTGGATAGCCAAAAAGATCTTTCGTATATGATTTCATACCCGCTTTGCCAGCAAGATAGTGGTTGTATTCCAGTTCAATACCAGCCGCTCCCGTTTGAGTTTGATCCACAAAGCCAATGACATGAGACGCAAACGCCCCGTCCGGGTACACCCGTGCGTAAACTCGAGACGGATTGATCGCTTGACTAAGACTATATTTGGAAAATAATTTTAAAATCGCTTGTTCTGTTTGCCAGTTCACATGTACCATGTAAGGAAAAAGTCGCAGCCAAGGTACATTGCTGCGCCATAACTGCTGACTAATATTCGCCAAGGAACCGTGAGTAATGTTGGCTAACGCACGCGCCAACTTCTCTACTTTCGACCTTCCAAGTGCTTGAATAGCTGGCAAGTTGATATCCATATCATATTTTGGTACAGAAAAAGCCAAACGATCACCTAATGCATCATAAATAGTCCCACGCACTGGTGTAATGGTAGACAACTCCTGCCAATTTTCTTTCTCCATGGAAACAATAAAGCGATCATGAATTTGCACATAGGTGATACGACCCAGCACCGTTAATAACCCTGCGATAAATAAACTTTGCAAAATCAACGTTCGAAATTGATGACGCATCAAGTAGATTTACTCCTCTTCACAGCCAATGCCGCGTTCAAGTTTACTAGTTAACTATATACAAATCATTTACTTTGCGCCAACGCCTAGGAATAGACGTTGACGCGCCAGCACAAACTCATCCTAGAAAACGACGACTGACTTTTTTTCCGTCACAACTAAAAAGCACCGCCCGACCATCCACTTGCGTTTCTAAATGGACGGTTCGTCCCCACAACCGCTGGACATGGGGCAACGCCTTCTCCGTATACTTAGTGTCTAGTTCGACGCCTTCAAAGGCGTGCCATAGATACAATTCACCAGATAATTGGTCGTAATCTGTCTGCACATAAATCACCGGATATCCGCCATTCGTACGAGATTGCCAAAGCATGTCGCGAATTTTATCAAAATTTGTATCGACAACACGCCACTCATTTCCCACTTTTTGATATAGATACAAATCCAATTCTTCGACAAGTTCTTTAGTCAAATAGTTGCGCAAAAATGAAGCATCCGATTCTGTGGCACGCACCTCAAAAATTTTGTCCGAATTCGGGTATCGACGCTCGATGTCTTCCCACATTTTCAGCCCCACATAATACGGATTAATAGATGTTTTTGACGGCAACACGACACTTGAATGCATCCGCGCAAAATCTAGATACTCATCATCTGTCAGTTCCATCTCTCTCATGATTCTCAGATGCCAATACGTAGCCCAGCCTTCATTCATGATTTTCGTTTCCAACTGTGGCCAAAAATACAGCATCTCATCGCGCAACACCGTCAACACATCACGCTGCCAATCTGTCAACACCGGGCTGTGATGGATGAGGTAGTGTAGTAGATCCTTTTCCCATACTTCTTTGCGATTAGCACTGGGTTCGTTAGTCACCTGTTGCTCTTTGCCATTTGCGTGATCCAAATAATCGTCTAAGGCAAACAGGTCATCATAACGACCAACCGTTTTAGCCTCCGAACTTCCTGTGGATTGCTCACGATTGCCCTGCTTTTGGTCGCGTCGTTTGCGTGCACTGATCGATGCATCCACATGCTCCTGAATCGCCAAAGCAGCGTCCAAAAAAGCTTCTACCTCCGCTTTTCCGTACTGCATTTCATAGCGTTGAAACCGCTCGCTACTTGCCGCCATGCGGTTGACCACATCTCTTTGCGTCTCTGCAAATAGCGCATTGTTTTTGAAAAAATCAGCATGCGCCAGCACGTGTGCTGACACCATCACATTTTGCACAAACGAGTTGCTATCCAAGAGAAACGCATAACACGGATCGGCATTGATGACCAGTTCATAAATCTTACTTAGCCCCAAATCATAATCCATCTTCATTCTATAGAAGGATTTTCCAAACGTCCAATGTGAAAAGCGCGTAGGCATGCCCTGATACGCACCAAACGTATAAAGAATTTCTGCAGGTACCAACTCAAATCGCATTTCAAAAAAGTCCAGTCCAAAGGACTGGGCTTTAAGCAGGACTTGCTCTAATGCGGCTTCGAATTTGTCCATCCCACCATTTTTCATTACTCTACCCCCACGCCAGATGCTGCGTTTTTTGAGAAGAGCACGCGCAAAGCAGCGTACACATCACTTTTTTCGCGTATGGCTGCCTGTCGAAAACGAGGGTGATGGATGTGACGAAACGCACTCATGAGTGTGGAGGTACGGTTGTATTGATTACACTGTTTTCCGCTCCAAATGCCGTGTCGGCACCTGATAGTATTGCATCGCTTCTGCCACCAGTGATTGCGTGCCCGTCACGATGACAAGACCCCCGGCTCCAGCCACCCCTTGCGCAGCTGTAAGCGCATCAGCAAGGTTTTCTGCTACATGCGTCGGTGCAAAGCGACTTGCCACATCTTCCAATTGCGGCAGATCAAAGACAAGGTGAGGGTTTTGTGCCTTTGTAACCCAAATTCCCACTACTTCCGGAGCCAATTCCTCTATGACACCAAATCCATCTTTATCCACAGGAACACCCACGACCAAAACCTTGCGCACATTTTCAAATAAACTGACCACTTCCTGCACATACCCAGCACTTTCTCGATTGATCGCCCCATCAATTAGCACCTGAGGTGAACGCATTAGTAACTGCATGCGCCCTGGCCACCATAAATCAGCAAACGCAGACTGCACCACTTCTTCTTGCAGCGCCTGTCCTAACCACTTTTCCACTGCCACCACTGCCACGCTGGCATTTTCCACCTGATTCCTACCTAACAATTGCAGGTGGATGTTCTCATAGCGGGCGTAACTGGTGGTCAGACCAAACGTCGTCCCCTTCAGACTCACCTTGACTTGCTGAAAACGAAAGTGATCCCCTAATGATTCCAGCATGACTCCCATCTGTTGAGCCTCTTCTTGGATAATAGCTTGTACCACCGGATCTTGTTTGGCAGTGATTACTGCCTCCATCCCTGACTCGATAATTCCTGCTTTATGCCATGCGATATCACCAAGATCCGGTCCAAGTAGCTCACGGTGTTCTAGCTGAATCGGTGTAATTACCGCAAGTTCGCCCACCACCTGATTCACATCATCAAAGCGCGCCCCACGCCCTAATTCAAACACATTCACATCTGTCTGCTGATCCTTAAAATAAAGCGCGGCAACACAAGCCACAAGCCCGACTGGCCCAATGTACTCCTGCGGCTTCATGACACTACGCATCGACTCAATCCAAGGATAGAGTTGCCCCTGCCATGTAAGCCACTCTTCTTCAGAAATAGCCACACCATTGACACGAATCCGCTCCGTAAAATCCACTAAATGAGGACTTGTAAATAACCCCACTTTCAAACCCTGCGCTTCCAATAGTCGAGCGATCAATCGAGAAGTGGAACCCTTGCCCTTGCTGCCAGTCACCTTAATGTTGTGTTGAAAACGATCCGGGGCCCCCACGCTATCTAATAATTTTCTTGTAAATTGCGGCGTGCGTGTGTCTTGATCATAAAGCCCTTTGCGATGAGGTTTCGCCTGATTATAACTAGCAAACAAATAACCGATGGCCTCATGAAATGATGCAAACACAATGGTTACCCCTTTAAATGATGATTCTTGACTACCTGCTTCGTGAACTTACTAGAAGCGTTCGTCAGCGGATGATCCGGTTTCGCAAAATACGCATCAATCACCTGCTGTGCCATCGGTGCGGCAGCGCGAAATCCCTCCCCAGTGACATTGGGAATCACAGCTGCCACCGCTATCTGCGGATTATTATAAGGCGCATAACCGACAAACACGGAGTTGTTGAGCCCAGCTTGACCAGACTCCGCCGTGCCTGTTTTACCTGCCACATTGACAGGATCGTGGCCAAAATAGTAAGTGGCAGTTCCCAATGCCCCGTGCGTGGCTAATTCCAATCCCTGCTGAATAATTTTTAGATATTGCTTGCTAACTGGCACCTTATCGACAAGTTGAGGTTTGAATACCTTGATCACTTTCCCTTGAGAGGTAGTGATCTCGTGCACCATCTGTGGCTGATAACGATACCCGCCATTGGCAATGGCCTCAATATAAGTAGCGAGGCCAATCGTTGAATACGCTTCTTCTTGACCGATGGCGGCCGCAGGTAAATCATACAGCGTAGGTGGATTGGCATACGTCACGTATCCAGGAATTTCTCCGGGCAGGTCAACACCTGTAAGCGCAGTAAGGCCAAATTTCTTGCCCAATTGATTAATCTGATTGAGCGCCTGCACACGCCCGCCCGTCAGCCACGCACTGATGTTGGACGGCGGATTACTCGTATTAAAATGACCCATATTAAGTCCCACTTGATAAAAATACGTGTCATCCGAAACCTCGATCGCTTCTTTTAATCCTACCCATCCAAACCCGCCTAGATTCCAGTTATGCATAAAGTACGTGCCAATCTGCAGTCCACCCTGATCATTAACAAGCAGCGCCGGTGTCATCTCGTGGTTGGTTAAGGCAGCCATCGCTGTCAACATTTTCTGCGTTGAACCAGGCATATAGACACCGGAAATCGCACGATTAAATCCTGCATTTTTCGTCAAATACGCCTGATAATGCTGATTAGAAATACCGCCTATCCACCAATTAGGGTTATAAGTGGGGTAACTTGCCATCGCGAGTACCGCACCTGTGTGTGCATTCAAGACCACGATCGTTCCTGAATGCACATTGGTCTCACCCACACCACGCAAAAAATTAATCCGCGAAATGAGCGCCTGCTCTGCCACTTTTTCCAACGGTCCATCCAGATTTAGAATCAGATTGTTCCCAGCTTGCGCAGGAATACTAACGATTCCTTGATTTAATGGAATCCCCGCAGGAGAAATCGGGATCTTTGCTTCACCATATTGTCCTTTCAATACACTTTGGTAGGATTCCTCTAATCCAGAAAGCCCTACTTGTGCATTTTTCGGATACCCTTTTTGTTGATATTGGTTCCATGAGTTAGCTGGTATAGGACCAATAAAACCAACCGCATGAGCAGCTAATTCCCCAAGCGGATACACCCGCTGTGGCACAGTCATCATGAGCACGCCTGGTAAATTATCCCGATGTTCCGCGACAAAAGCCATTTGTTTCGGGGAGGCTTGTTGTACCAATGTGACAGTCGGTTGCATCTGATCTTGATTAAGCATCATATTTTCCAGTTTATTTGCCTTAATGCCGATTACAGGAGCTAGTTCTTTTGCCACTTTGGCCGCAAACAATGAATCATTTGGATACCTTATATACGATATTTGGTATACAGGAATATCTGCAGCTAATACGTCCCCTTCGCGATCAAAAATCCATCCACGCGAACCAGGAATAGCTAAAGAACTAAAATTTTGCACAGAGACGTCGCTCTGAAATTGCTGTGTCTCTGTAATCTGTAAATAACCAAGTCTCACAATCAAAGACGATGTTGCTAATGCCGCAGTAAAAAAAAGCAGTTGCATTCGTTTCATCGTTTTTTGCAGCATTTTACTGCGCTGGTTAACTTCTTTCATTGCACACACCATTTCTTTATCAATTCAAATCCCATTGTAGCTATTGTAGCTTAAAACGTCATGAATGGTTGCTTAATAGTTGAGATCGCCGTCATTAATCCTAGCGCCTGAGGATCGCGATTTTTAATCCCTTCGCGAAGCCACTTTCGCCGCTCCTCTTCACTCATTTCCAGCACACGCGAATGTAATTTCACTACTACCGAAACATCCTTGCCTTTCGTCATTCCCAAATTCCTCCTATTCGCGAATTTTCATTTCACTGCTCCCATACACATATACTGCATGTCAAATGAGGAG
>JAJZCJ010000165.1 GCA_021846145.1 Bacillota bacterium | reverse complement strand
GTCTCCCACTGACGCACTTTCAAAGTTTAGGGAAAATGATACCTATGCGGAAGAGCAGATGGTAAAACATCATTATCCGGTTTACCAAGGTTGAATGTGGGGGAGGCGAAGTTGAGATGGCTATTGTAGAGCCAGGGGTACAAGCGATTCACGCGAGTCACGAGAAGATTCCAGAAGGACTAAATGAGCAACTGACTGACTTTCGATCGGGTAATGAAATGGCGGCACGTGCAGCAGCCCAGATTAATTACCATGTGATGGGGTATTTTCCGATTACTCCGTCAACGGAGATTGCAGAATACCTTGATGAGATGAAAACGCGGGGCGAGCATGATATTGTGATGATCCCTGCAGACGGAGAACACGGTGCTGCCGGAATTTGTTTTGGTGCCACAGCAGGTGGGGGACGCGTTTTTAATGCCACTTCTGCACAAGGCTTTCTGTATATGTTAGAACAATTGCCAGCACAATCAGGAGCACGCTTACCGATGGTGATGAACCTCGTGACGCGGGCGGTGACAGGTCCACTTGATATTCGCGGCGATCACTCGGATCTTTACCACGGGTTAAATATCGGCTGGCCAATTTTACTCGCTCGCGATCCACAAGCGGTTTATGATATGAATATTATGGCACTTAAGTTAGCTGAACATGCGGCGATTCGTTTACCTGTGTTAGTGGCATCTGACGGTTTTTTCACATCCCATTCAAAGCGGCGTGTTCATTATTTTAAGAATCGAGAAGTGGTACAGCAATTTGTGGGGCCAATGCCGCGCGATTACCATCATGTACTCGATCCGAAACACCCGATTACGATGGGGCCGTACATGAATGATCCGGATCAAATCAATAGTCGTTATCAGCACTCGCTGGCCATGTATCAGGTCGATAAAGTCTATGACGAGATTGCGGAGCAATACGCTCAACTTTCTGGGCGATTTTATCCAAAAGTAGATGTATACAAAATGGATGGCGCTCGTGTGGCGCTCTTCATATTAAATTCCGCTGCGCAAACAAGCAAAGATGTGACAGATGAGTTGCGAGAACATGGGCTTCCTGTTGGTGTCGTATCGCCCAATCTGTTGCGACCGTTTCCTAAGCAAGCGATTGCCGATGCGCTTGCCAATGTCGAGGTAGTGCTGGTGGCAGAGCGCGCAGATGAACTTGGGGCGCATGGTGCCAATCTCACGCATGAGATACAGGCTGCACTTCAGGAGATCGGTTCAAAAGCAAAGGTGCTGTGTCGCGTATACGGTACGGGTGGAAGAGAATTTTATCCAGATGATGCTGAAGCGCTGTTTCAATTAGCCCTTTCGTCTTTAGAAGGAGCAGAGGTGCCTAGCTTTGATTATTATGGTGTAAATCCTGGAGATCCGAACGCATCAGTGGCTCATGTCAAACTAGAACCACTGACAAAGGAAGAAACAACCGGCTTTGTGAGTGTGTCACAAGACGAAGCTACTGGTGAATTAAAAGTCAAAGTCCCCTCCTTGCGGTCTTTAACTGGCAAGGCAAAACGAGTGGCACCAGGTCACGGAGCGTGTCCAGGATGTGGGATTTTCCCTGGAATTGAGACTTTTCTAAAAGGCATTGAGGGCGACGTGGTCGTGCTATACCAAACAGGTTGCGCTCAAGTAACCACGACAGGCTATCCCTATACTTCTCATCGCGTAAATTTCTTGCACAATCTGTTTCAAAATGGAGGAGCCACCCTTTCAGGCACGTTAGAAATGTACTTTGAGTTGAAGCGTCGAGGAGAAATCGATGTTCCAGAAGATCCTACTTTCGTCATGGTTTCTGGTGATGGTGGCATGGACATTGGGTTAGGTTCCGCACTTGGTGCTGCCATGCGCAATCATAAGATGATTATTCTTGAGTATGACAATGAAGGGTATATGAACACGGGGGCTCAGTTGTCCTATTCCACCCCTCTTGGACATATGACTTCTACGTCAGGCGTTGGTCCAGGGAGACCGGGTAAGAGTTTTCAACATAAAGATATGCCGCAATTGATGGTAGCGGCGAATGTGCCTTATGTCTTTACTGGTGTAGAGGCGTACGCGATGGATTTGGTACGAAAAGGTGCCAAGGCACAATGGTACGCCCAACACGAAGGCATGGCGTACGGCAAAATTTTGATTTCTTGTCCACTGAATTGGAAAGCAGCAGATGATGCGGGCAATAAAATTGTTGGTGCTGCAGTAAAAAGTTGTTTCTTCCCACTTTATGAAGTGGAGCATGGAGTGACTCACATCACGTATAATCCTGAGGATAAAGGTGAACGAGTGCCCTTGGAAGATTGGCTGGGAATGATGGGGAAATCAAAGCATTTGTTGAAAGCGGAGAATGCGGAGGTACTTCAGTCACTTCAGCATGAGATAGAACGTCGTTGGGTGCGTTTAAAAGCGAAGGATGAAAATCCATTGCTATAAAATCAATTAGTTGTTGGGCATCCCTTTTTTCGGGGATGCCCTTTAACCATCTTCGCAAAAGTGGGTGACGCATGCGCAAATTTGTATATGGAATCATAGCGGTCTTTGTTGTGATTGGACTGATCGTGCAATCATCAGCAGGAATTCGATGGCTATTGGATTTTTTATTGGGGTCACTGGTTGTTGTTGCGGTGGTAGTAATTTTTCAGTCGTATCGCGCACGTCCGATAAACAAGCGACCTCATCGTTCACGGCGCAAACAATCCCAAAAGGTCGTCAAGTTTACACGTGTAAAACATAAAAAAAAACGGGGATAGAATCACCGTGTGTCATCGATTCGATAGGTGGCAAAAGGTAAACCGTACTTGAATTCATTGCTCATGTCATTAAGTTCATGTAGCATGTGTTCATCTAAGCGGAGGGAGGCACTAGTTAGATTATCGTAAATTTGGTTGATATTTGTTGCACCTGCAATGATTGTGGATACTGCTGGTTGATGGGTCAACCAAGCAAGAGAGAGTGAGCTTGGTGTCATGCCATGTTGTTCAGCTAGTTTTGCTACGTTTGCTCCCAGAGCTACTCTGCGATTGTCGAGGCGATTTTTGAAGTCCGGGTTTTTGTCTGCGCGGGAGCCCTCGGGAATCACCCCATCTGCGCGATACTTCCCGGTTAGAATGCCTCCGGCTAAAGGGTAATAAGGAATGATTCCAACTCCTTGATTGATGCAAAGAGGCACAAGTTCTTGTTCGACGGTGCGATCAGCTAGAGAATAACTAGACTGGACTGAAATGTAACGGATAAGGTGACGATGGTCACTAATTCCTAAAGCCTTCATTAACTCCCAAGCCGCATAATTGGATGCCCCGATGTAACGAATTTTTCCCGCCCTCACTAAATCATCAAGCGTTTGAAGTGTTTCTTCTAAAGGAGTCAAGGGATCAAAAGTATGGATCTGATACAAGTCGATATAATCTGTTTGTAATCTTTTTAGGCTAGCTTCTAGTTCACGCAGCAGATGAGTCCGTGATGAACCTTTGTCATGAGGCTTATTACCCATGGGCAGGCCTGCTTTAGTGGTCAAAATAATTTCATGGCGATGACCTTTTAATGCCGCACCGATGATTCGTTCTGATTCAGTATGGCTATAAATATTGGCAGTGTCTATAAAGTTAATTCCCTGGTTAATGGCAACATGGAGAATTTTTGTAGATACATCTGCGTTCGCACGGGAACCAAAGGCGTTGGTGCCAAGACCTAGTACAGAGACTTCAAGTCCGCTATTGCCTAAATGTCGATATTGCATGGGCTGTTCACTCCGATCGCAAATTTCACAGTGTGAAATAGTGATACTTCATTTTTATAATATACTTGGGCTGCTATTCGTTCAACAATGGTGATGGGTATCACACTTGTGTTTTATCAATCCGGTTATGATAATAAGCGAAATCGTTGACGAGGAGAATTTTGATGCCATTTAATCGATCGATTGGCACATTACCAAAAACATTCATTGTCACAGCTTTTGTTAATTTTCTTGTAGGGGCGTTCTTTGGGGGATGGATGGCTAGTGATCCGTCGCGCATCAGTCTGTTAGGGTCTCTCCATGGAGAAATCAATCCTTTTGGTTGGTTAACGATGATGATGTATGGAATGACTTATGCCGTACTGACCCTCTCTACTGGATTTCGTCCGCCACGCGTGGCGGTGGGATGGATACACTGGCTGATGGCTGAACTTGGGGTGATTTTGTTAGTCTTTTCATTTCTTTATCAAAGTCCAATCGCATTCCGGATTGGACTAGGGTTACAAGCTATGGCACCAATCGTTTTTTTAGGCAATTTGTTATCTGCTGTAATCACTGGGAAAAAGTCCGGTAGGCAATTTCCTCAGGAAATGATGAATGAGTCCCATCCTCTTGTTGCCTTAAAGCGCTCAACTATATTAGAATCCTCAGATCGCGTGGGACAAAGAGGTACTGATGTGGCGCTAATGCTATATGTGATAGCTGTCTGGTGGATCTGGATTCAGTCGTGGATGATGCCTGGTGTTAATAGTGGTCTTGGTTCAGACGCGGCAAAGATACTGATTTACTATGGATGGCTTGGCGGCACGGTCTGGTCAGTGGGATTGCATTTATTGCCTCGTTTTTCTGTTTCAAAACCAATTAATGCAAAAATGGCTTCATTGGGTCAATTATTTTGGTTTTCTGCTGTATTAATACAAGTGATTGGAATGATGGTGAATCCTTCATGGGGTTTAGTCACTAGTAGAATGCTGGGAATTGCGGCAATCTATCAAGGGGTATTATTTATGTTTCCATTGCTCACAAAATCTATTCAAGAATCAAACACTCCATTGTTGCCTTTGTGGAGCAAAACAGCGTGGATGGCAGCACTTTTGCTAGAAATGGTTCTTGGATTGTTGCTTATTGCAGGACTTGATCCATTGTCCCTGTTGGCGATGCACTTGTTGTTTCTCGGCTTTGCAACCACTCTTTTGTATGGTGTTGGTTATGGTTTATTCCCGTGGATTTTTGGAGGAATTAAAGTGAGTCCTATTTATGCTTGGATACAATTAGTCGTATCCATCATCGGTATTCTGATGATGGCAGTTGCATTTGCGGGGGATGTATGGTCGCAATTTGGCAACTGGCCTGTTCTATTATGGTTGGCAATGGGTGGTATTCTTGCTGCGCTTGGCGCATTTTTGTTTATTTTACAGTGGCCTATTTTAGTGACACAACACGTGAAGGAGTGAATGATGATGAATCTAAAATCAGCAGCAGCGGAACGAGATCGGAAATGGACACGGGACTTTTCTGTTAATCCTTTTATTGTAATTTGGGAAGTGACGAGGGCTTGTCAACTCCACTGTTTGCATTGTCGTGCACAAGCACAGCGGCACGCTGATCCAAGGGAACTGAGGACGGAGGAAGGGTTTCAATTAATTGAACAAATCGCAAAAATGGATCATCCGCTTTTTGTGATCACAGGTGGAGATCCTTTAGAGCGCGCGGACGTGTATGAACTGATCACTCATGCGCGAAATCAGGGGCTAGAAGTAGCCATGACACCAAGTGCCACTCCAAAAGTCACATTTGAAGCCTTACAAAAAGGGCAAGAGGCAGGACTGGCACGTGTGGCATTCAGTCTGGACGGATCGACGCCAGAAATTCATGATCATTTTCGTGGTACACGTGGTTCCTATGATTTGACCATAAAGGGTATAACGATCTTAAAACAACTACACATGCCGATCCAAATAAACACTGCCGTCTCTACTCATAATTTAGCTGATTTGCCACGCATCGCTGATCTTGTTTTGCATCATGGTGCTGTGCTGTGGAGCTTATTCTTTTTGGTTCCGACAGGAAGAGGGAAAATTAAGGATATGATTAGTGCTGATCAGGCGGAGGAAGTAATGGAATGGTTGTATGCGCAATCACAAACGCGCAACTTACTCATCAAAACGACGGAGGCACCTCACTACCGCCGTGTCATGCATCAGCATCAAGGTAAGCCATTCTCGGCTTCCATGCCAGGCGTCAACGATGGCAACGGTTTTGTGTTTATTTCACATACAGGGGAGGTCTACCCTAGCGGTTTTTTGCCTGTGTCTGCGGGTCAAATCCGCACCACACCGCTGGCAACGCTCTATCGGGAAAGCCCAATGTTTAGGTCACTCAGAGATCCATCGCAGTTGACCGGCAAATGTGGGGTCTGTGAATTTCGCCATTTATGTGGTGGTTCTCGAGCTAGGGCGTACGCAGTATATGATGACTATCTTGCAAGTGACCCGGCCTGTGCCTATCAACCAGCAATTATTGTATGATAGGATGAAACAAGTACTTACGTGTCTAAGGAGATGCAAAGTTGCCTAAGGAACGCGAAGATCGCCAGGCCAAAATTGTAAACGAGTTAGAAAGTAGCGACGAGCCTTTGTCTGGCTTGGAATTAGCGCAGCGACATCATGTCACAAGGCAAGTAGTCGTACATGATGTCGCATTGTTGCGTGCGGCAGGGTATCCTATTTTATCGACACCAAGAGGATATGTATTGGAGCGAGACAGATCATCACAACGTAATGTGGTGATTTTATCTGTTGCTCATTCGCCAGAATTGACAGGAGTGGAATTATTTACTTTTGTGGATTTGGGGCTACGTGTCATGAATGTTCAGGTTGAGCACCCTTTATATGGTGAATTGACAGGTTCGTTACACTTAGCTTCACGGCGGGATGTGGAATATTTTTTGGAGAAAATAAGCCAACAGAAGGCGTCATTGTTATCTTCACTGACAGATGGATATCATATGCATCAAATTGAATACGATCAGGATGTACGCCTTCAGGAAGCCATCTTGACGTTACGGAAAAAGGGGATAGTAGTTTACGACTGAGAGCAGATAAACTAGTATGTAATCATTCATCGTCTTGACTTTAGTGTATATATGTGTGTATATGCATATATACCGAAAAAGGGGCGATGATCTTGTCATCATTGATAGATTCTCCACGTTATGGAGACAAAGTAGTAGTGATTGAACCATATGGCGTTGAAGGCATAACGCTAGCAGAACGTCATGGGAATGCAAGAAGTCAATTTACACTTTGGTTAGGCAGTAATTTAACGATTGCCGATTATGCGCTTGGGTTTTTCCCGATTATATTGGGAATGTCGTGGCCCTATGTGATTGCTTCCATTGTTGTTGGCAATGTGCTTGGCGGGCTTGCACTTGCACTTAGCGCTAGTATGGGACCTGGTTACGGACTTCCTCAGTTGATGATAACCAGATTCACTTTTGGTAAAATCGGCGGATATATCCCTGCTGCCTTTAATTCTATTAGTACGATTGGCTGGTTCACCGTC
>JAJZCJ010000164.1 GCA_021846145.1 Bacillota bacterium | reverse complement strand
CCATATTGATTCATGTGGATGATGTCCTATTCCATAGTAAAGATGCGCATCATAAATCCAATGAACATAGCCTATAAATGTTTGAAAAAATATCCACAGAAGACTAGAATATAGTTAGCTTTTGCAGTAACAATTGATAAGTATTTGATAATGTTTATACATAGATGAATTCTTCATACATTGTAATTAATATATAGAAAAAATGGGTGGTACTTATGGTATATCGGGTGCGTCGAGATCTATTTTCTAACGTAGGTAAATGTAGAGAACAACGACTGACGAACTTTCAAGCAATGCTGATTCGTGTCAATCAGCTTATGGTGACTGCGACAGATGAATCCACATTGATGCAAGCCCTTTGTGACATCATCGTGCAAAAGGGTCGCTATCAGTTGGCGTTTATTGCTGTACCAGATGATCAAGGTAGGTTTCAATACCTTGCCAGCGCTGGAGAACATGGGTATTTGCTAGATCTGCATATATCGACAGATCCTACGATTCCTGAAGGAAGAGGTTCAATGGGGAATGGATGGCGTGAAGATCAGACGGTGTATAACCAATTTCTACAAAACATTCCCGATATGTGGTTGTGGAAAGAACGGGCAGAACGATTTGGTATCCATTCGAGCGCTTCCTTGCCAATCCATCGTGGGGGCAAGAAGTGGGGAATGCTTTCCATCTATCATGCACAGGAGAATATTTTTGATGAGGATATGCGATCATTAATCGAAACCCTAGCGATTGATATCACGAATGGGTTGGATCGGATTGACCTTGTCAATGCAGAACGACAATTGGTCGAAGTGCAACGTCATTTTATTGATCGCACGTCTGTGGGAATGGCCATGATCCAAGATATCGAGATGGTGATGGTCAATCAACGCTTGGTGTCTATGCTTGGGTATACGAATGTGAGTGAGTTAATTGGGCAACCTGTTACCTTAATTTATCCTCAGTACCAAACTGATAAAGAGAGTGGTCGATTATTTTCGCAACTGCAACATAAGGGATATGGCGATGAATCAGGATTATCGTTTGCCTGTCGGGATGGTCGTCAGATCAAGGTGGAGTTATCCATCAGCTTGTTACATGAACGATCTGATGAACCACATGAATTGAGCATCTGGACCGTACAAGATGTGACCGATAACTACGTATTGCAACAACAATTGGAGCATGCCGCGTTGCATGATGCATTAACCGCGCTCCCCAATCGTAGGGCACTCGATCAACAGCTTCATCATACCATTGTGCAAGCGAAACAAGCGCATACATCCTTTTTACTAGGGATGATTGATTTAGACAACTTTAAGTATGTCAATGATACGTTAGGGCATGAAGCAGGGGATCAGTTATTAATTGCATTTACGCAACGATTGAGCCGTCATCTTCGTTCGGGCGATTTTTTGGCAAGATGGGGTGGGGATGAATTTGTATTACTACTGCACCATATCCCCCCTACTTTTAGTGATCAGGATCTTGAAGAGCGACTCGCTTCCATTCATCGTGTTGTGGAAACTCCTTTTGAAATGGGATTAAGCCGAGGTATCGATATTGAAATGAGTATGGGATTGGCTCATTATCCCCAACATGGCGAAGAGGGTGACCAACTACTTAGGACTGCCGATATTGCGATGTATCAAATGAAAATCCACTCATGGTCCCGAAATCGCTGGTGGCAATTGGGGATATCTGACGAAGTGAGTTCTGATTTTCCTCGGGCACGTCTTCAATTTCCCACACAACTCCTAGTGGATCATTTTTTTGAACAGATACGCCAAGAGGAGTATCCACTATCGATCATCAACAGTCTAAGTAAAGCAGAAGCTGATCAATATAGGAAAAATGCCACTAAACATATTGACTATTTGTTCCATTCTACTGATTCTCTTGATAAGATTCGTGAGCATGCTCGACGGGTCGGAAAGATCAATGCATTGATGGGGGTTAATGGGCAATTACTCTCGCAAGCGACAGACTTTTTCTCTCAGATGATCACAAAATTTACGGCTCGGCACTTGTTAAACAGTGATTATGAGATGATCGCTGCACTTCAGCATCGGCTGCAAATTGATTTACAAACACAATTACAAGTACAGGAACAGGTCATGACTCACTATCTAAATATTTTCAGTCCGCACCTATCCACTCCACAGAGTGAGGATTTAACGGCACTCAGTCATTTGCCTGGGATCATTGGTGTGGTACGATTTAAGTTGCATCCGCAAGAGGGATTTATAGTCGAGGAGGCAGTTGGTCATCGGGGAAGGGAAATCGCAGTGCTGTTGACAGTTCCTGCGATCAAGGCGATTCCTAATTCTATCGATCCAAAGGGTCGAAGTTTACTTGCTGAATCATGGTTTAGCGCCAGCGTTGTCAGTACGCCGTCCTACTTAAATGATCCGCGTTTTGAGGTTTGGCATGATACGTTTCGAAAACTTGGTATTCATTCATTGCTGATGGTGCCATTACTGGATTCGAATCTGAATACGATGGCGGTGATTGGGCTATATGGTGCGTTTGCCCATCAATTTGAATCGCCATGGATGAAGGCATTTGCGCAAGGGGTGCAATTGTTTGGACAGGCACGTTGGGGGCAAAATCAAAAAGTAGATATAGTGCCCTCTCGGAATGAAGCAGGAATATATCGGGCGCAATTATTCAATGATGGATTACTAATTTATATGCAACCTATCGTTCATTTACAAACTGGTGAGATATTGAAATATGAACTCCTAGCGAGAATGCAAACGGGGAGTGGCAAAATTCTTTCTCCTGCCACCTTCCTTCCGTTATTGGGGCTCGCGGAAATAGATCGATTATTTCAGTTAGGGTTGGAACGTGGGATTCAAGTGCTTTTGCAATGGGGGCATTTAGCTGAACATGCAGGGATTTCGATCAATTTGTCGCCTTCCACCCTGTATAATCAAGAAATCATTCCATGGATTCAACAGACACTCGCTCGCTATCAGTTTCCCCCTGAGCGGATATATCTGGAATTGTTAGAAACACAGGGGTTTGATCTGGATTCGCTGGTGGAGCCGTTAATGAAACTGGTGGACATGGGAATTCATTTGGCGATGGACGATTTTGGGGCAGGAGATAGTAATTTTTTACGACTGGTCGTTCATCCGTTTCATTTGGTAAAATTCGATCGAGGGTTATGGGCGACACTTGACGAACATCCCTTATCCACGCTTAAATTATTGGGAAGTCTCATTGAAATTGGCAATGATTTTGGGTGGGAAATCGTGGTGGAAGGAATAGAAACATTGGAGATGGCAGAAGCCGTGTCCCTATTAGGTGCAGAGTATGGTCAAGGCTATTATTTTGCGCGGCCGATGCCGATGGATCAAGTGCTGGATTGGCAAGCAGATTTTGCGTATTCGATCGTGTCTGGCAGTATTCACACGAAGTTAGGTGCTTTGGCGTATCTAGTTAAGAAAATGCGAGCGAACCGAAAACAAATACCAAGTGAAGCTGAGTGCCCGATCACTCACTTTTTTCTACAACAGGGATGGGGGAACAGCGAAGGCATGGTACTTCACCATCGCATCCATCAAGGAGATGATGATCCCAGTATTTATAAACGTTTGCTCGATTGGGTAGAGGACACATTGATCAATGTTGAATAATTCGCAGGACGTATTTGAGAATATAGAGGACAGAAATTAGGAGTGGTTTAGTATGGATTTTTATCGTTATCATGGATTGGGAAATGATTATTTAGTTATTGACCCTAAAAAAACTTCAATTGCAATTAACCCAGATTCAATACGTGCCATTTGTAGACGTAATTTTGGGGAAGGATCTGATGGCATATTGTACGGCCCATTCTTTGATGATAATGGGGATATCCATGTGCAGATTTTTAATCCTGATGGCAGTGAAGCGGAGAAAAGTGGAAATGGCACGCGGATATTTGCCCGATACTTGGTGGATGAGGGCTACCGATCGAGTGAACAACCATTCACTTTTCTTACCCTAGGTGGCATGGTGCGCGCTCACGTCGTCGATAAAATGAACAAAATTATCATGGATATGGGGACGGCATCCTTTACTAGCGGTAAAATACCTGTTGCTGGGGAAGAACGCGAAGTGGTCAATGAGAAAATCATCGTCAATGAGCAAGAATTGAACATGACGTGTGTGACCATGGGCAATCCTCATTGCGTGATTCCTGTGGACAGCTTAACGAAAGAGATGGCCATGGAAATGGGTCCTTACTTGGAAAATCATGTGGTGTTTCCTAATCGTACAAATGTGCAGTTTTTAAAAGTGATCGATCCCCGCAATATTCAAATTGAAATTTGGGAACGCGGCGCAGGCTACACGCTTGCATCGGGTAGCAGCAGTTGTGCATCGGCAGCCGCTGCATTTCGTTTAGGATTAGTCGAAAACAAGGTGAAGGTGCACATGCCAGGTGGAGATCTGGATATTGTCATCTTGGACAATTACGAGATGCAAATGACGGGACCTGTTGCTTTTATTGCCAAAGGATTCTTGTCTGATGAACTTTGGCAGTAGAGCAAAGCCGATACTAATTGGGATTTTAGCGTCCTTATTTTTTGCGGTGACTTTTGTGCTCAATAAATTGATGAGTGTTGGCGGTGGAAGCTGGATTTGGAGTGCGTCCTTACGCTATCTATTTATGCTTCCACTGTTACTATTGATTGTGTGGATGCGCAAGGGATTTAAGGAACTCATTGATGAGATGCGTCACCATATTTGGCAGTGGGTGTGGTGGAGTTTTGTGGGGTTTGGGCTGTTTTATGCCCCACTTTGTTTTGCAGCCGCTTATAGCCCCGCATGGTTAGTGGCAGGAACATGGCAATTGACCATTGTTGCAGGGTCTTTATTAGTGCCTCTATTCTATGAAACTGTTCATTCTGCAGAGGGATTAATTCGTGTACGCAAACGCATTCCATTTAAGGGCATGGGGATGTCCTTAATTATTTTATTAGGTATTGGGTTGATGGAATGGTCGCAAGCAGCTCATACATCCTTGCGGTATCTGATGCTTGGGGCGATACCTATCGTGATTGCGGCTTTTGCTTATCCATTAGGGAACCGCAAGATGATGGAACTTTGTGGAGATAGGCTCAATGCGTATCAACGTACATTAGGAATGACAATTGCCAGTCTTCCGTTGTGGGTGATTTTGTCATTGTATCAAACGGTAACACATGGACTGCCTAGTGTGATGCAATCATTCCAAGCGTTGATGGTGGCAATTTTTTCAGGAGTGATTGCCACTGTTCTATTTTTTTCAGCAACAGATATGGCGAGAGGCAATGTTCACCAATTGGCATCAGTGGAAGCTACTCAGTCAGGGGAGGTAGTATTCACTTTGCTTGGGGAGTTGTTAGTGCTTTCAGGAACGAAGATTTCCATGGTAGGTATGACTGGAATTGGACTTGTAGTTCTAGGGATGATTTTGCATAGTATGAAAACTCTATAACTGGTGGGGATTAATGTGGAAACAATCGTAAAAGGATTTGGAGATTCACTAAATCAAGATGACGCAAAACGCATTGATCGCATGGTAAACACCTATCAGAATCAAATTCTAGATCACGTGAATAATGAATATGTGCGCACCACGCATTGGTCAGATCGCATCGCTGATCGGATAGCGAGTTTTGGTGGAAGCTGGAGATTTATTATCATTTTTTCATCTATCCTTGTGTTGTGGTTGTTGTGGAACACGGTATTTACTTTACGGTTTGATCCACCGCCGTTCATCCTTTTAAATTTGATTTTGTCTTTTGTCGCATCTTTTCAGGCACCGATTATCATGATGAGTCAGAATCGGCAGGCTGTTCGCGATAAGCATGAAGCGATCATTGATTTTGCTATTAATTACAAGGCGGAGCACGAAATTGATGACGTACAAATTCATTTGCACCGAATGGAAAAAGAATTAGCGGACATGAAGTCTTTGTTGCAACAAATTGCAGGGGGACACATTGTGAGGGAATAAGGGCTGTCCGCGAGACAGCCCTTAAAGTAAATTATTTGAAGACCTGAAAACGATCAGCCACAGGGTTGAATTGTTTTTCGTTTGCAGGCGAAGTTGGTTTGCCAAACGGCATTTGGGCAATTAATTCCCAAGTTTCAGGGAGTTTCCACTCTGCCTTTACCTGTTCATCGATAAGTGGGTCGTAGTGCTGCAGGTTGACGCCTAATCCCTCAGCCTCAAACGCCATCCAAATCACGAGTTGGTGCATGGCATTCGTATGGTGAGACCAGCCCGGGAATTTATTCTGGTACAGAGGGAATTGTTGTTGTAAACCCTCCACGATCGTTTGATCTTCGAAAAACAACACGGTTCCATAACCGTTCCGAAATCCGTCTAGTTTTTGTTGTGTGGATGAAAATTGATCCGTTGGCACAACAGCTTTAAGCACATTGGACGTAATGTCCCATAATTTGTTGTGCTGTTCACCTAATAGCAGAACAAGTCGTGTGCTTTGCGAATTAAAAGCAGACGGAGTATGCTGAATCGCTTCTGCAATAATTTCTTGGATTTGTTGGTCGGAAATAGGCGATTCTTTACTAAGTCCATAAATCGAACGCCGTTCCCGTAGTGCACTTAAAAAATCTTTAGACGTTGTCATTGCCATGTGATCTCCTCTATGTCATTTCGCTTATTTTAAGTACGTTGCTATCTTATTGTAACAAACATTTGCCAAAGTATCAATGTATTTTGTCAGGTAGCAGTCGATGAGGGTTACTTTTTCAGCCAACTCGAAAGACTGATGCCTGTTAAATTTTGTAAATTCATGATATCAGGTCGATAATAGTTTATTAATTCTTTTCGGGTCGCCGAATTCATATTGATAGGTTCAAGAAACAAGGATTTTGCTTTGTGACCTAAACGTGTTCTTGTTTTGGAAGGAACGAAGGGTTTAATGATTTCTTTTACGAAGTGGGGTTTTGCAAAAAAGTCAAAGGCTTTTCGTGATTTTGGAATCCCTGACTCGTTTAAAAGCATGGTGGTATCCATCGGAACTTCTGTAAAGAGTCCAAGAAAGCGAAAAACTTCTTCCATCGTGCCTTGTAAGTCATTGATAAAATCATCATAAAGAATGATCTTCAATTGATCTTTGCTGAACACGTCAGTATAGTGTTTGACTTGTTGATAATATAGTCCCAACTCTCGATAAAACCACATCGGTCCATAGTCTTCACTTTTTCGACGAGTTTCTTCTTTTAGTGCTTCTTCAAAGGTTAGCGTTTCACGGTTTTCTCGTAGGAGGTAAGTATAGGCAGAGAATGCTCGATCTACTGGATTGCGGAGCATAATGATAATCTTCATGGTGTGTCTGGTTTGATAAATTCGCTTCGCTGTACCAGGGTAATACAAATAAAATACGGAGGATTCACCAATCGCTCGCTCTTGTGTCACTTCA
>JAJZCJ010000163.1 GCA_021846145.1 Bacillota bacterium | reverse complement strand
TACTTGGACCGCAGGGTCCTGGGAGGCTAGGACGTTGCCAGGCAATTTGCGGCTGTAGCTCAGGGGGAGAGCATCACCTTGACACGGTGGGGGTCATAGGTTCAATTCCTATCAGCCGCACCAAAATAAAATGAGCAAAGACCATCAAGTACAAATAATTGTCTTGGTGGTTTTACTTGTATCTTATATTATACTTACTATGACTGAAACTAATATACTAAACTAGAACTAGGAGATTATCTCCTTGATATATTTCCTTTTTGATTTCATTGAGTTATACTACTTGCGAACACACGTTCTGATTGTTGGTGCATAGGAAATTTGGAACTATAACTTGCGGGGGCAGCGAAATGAACAGACTACGTTCAATCGAAATATGTGCTGGTGCGGGTGGCCAAGCACTTGGCTTGGAGCAGGCTGGATTTAGTCATGAAGCATTGGTAGAGATTGACCATCATGCCTGTGATACGTTAAGGGTTAACCGCCCTAATTGGAATGTCCTTGAAATGGATGTCCGCGATTTTCATGCGAATGATTTTAGGGGAATTGATCTTCTTGCAGGTGGGGTGCCCTGCCCACCCTTTTCACACGCTGGGAAACAATTAGGCGATAAAGATGATCGTGATTTGTTTCCGGAAATGATTCGCTTGGCACAGGAGTGTCTGCCTAAAGCTGTGATGATTGAAAATGTTCGGGGTCTGTTAGATCCGGAATTCGACGAATACCGAGAATACATATCTGAACAAATGAGCCAGCTGCATGGAGTGCGATATCATACTGAATGGAAACTTTTCAATGCATGTGATTTTGGTGTTCCACAATTGAGACCACGAGTTATATTTGTTGCGATTCGAGAGGACTTTAGTGAATCTTTCGAATGGCCGAGACCGCATTTAGTTCGTTCACACACGATAGGTGAGGTTCTTTATCGAGAAATGGCGAAGTCGGGATGGTCTGGAGTTGAGGAATGGAGAATGCAAGCAAAAGATATTGCTCCTACCTTAGTAGGTGGTTCAAAAAAGCATGGGGGACCTGATCTGGGGCCAACAAGATCAAAAAAGGCATGGGCAGGTTTAGGCGTAGATGGGCATGGCTTAGCGGATGAACCTCCTGGCCCTGATTTCATTGGCATGCCTAGGCTAACTGTGAAAATGGCAGCGCTTTTGCAAGGATTCCCTGATGACTGGTATTTCTGTGGTAGAAAAACACCAGCGTATCGTCAAGTTGGAAATGCGTTTCCACCTCCAGTTGCGCGCGCAGTGGGTGAAGCGATTGCGGGATGTATCAACGTAGGTGTTGAAGATAAGGAAGTGATGTTTGGGTGATGCGTAAACGAGGTGCAAAGGAAAAGCTGAGAGAATACTTTTCGGATCATGTTGGGCATGTGTTAGATTCTGAAATTCTTCGTGAAGTTGCCGGTACAAGTGAATGGGCGCGTAGGGTACGCGAGTTGCGAAACGAGGAAGGAATGAATATTCTTACTCATAATGATCGAAGTGATCTCAGGCCAGGCCAATATATTTTAGCGGATCTAAAGCCGTTGCCTGCTTTTGAAAGAGGAATATCGAAGGAGACACGTGCTTTTGTCTTGGATCGAAACGGATTTACCTGCCAAATGTGTGGTGCGGTTGCTGGCGAGGTTCATCCGTATGATTCAACCCGTAAGACACGGCTGCATATCGGACATATTATTGACAAATCTCTTGGAGGCTCCGACGATCCAAATAACTTGAGGGCTATTTGTTCGGTGTGCAATGAAGGTGCAGCAAATATCACATTGGAGCGTTCTTTAGCGGACAAGCTCTTGGTACAGATCAGACGAGCTCCGGGATCTGAACAGCTGAAAGTGCTGGAGTGGCTAGTACGAAAATTCCCAGTGCAGGCTGCTGCTATGATAAAGCCAAACGATAACGTTTAGGCCAGTCGTTTAATGTCATACTAGTCATTTTGTAAAGTTAATTTCGAAGAATATGCAAGAGCAGTATCAGGCAAGATAACAGAATTACTAACAAGAATAATAATGACAAAGAAGACTAAGTACAATAAATATATGCCTTCTGCACACGGAGTTGCCCCCTTCTTGCTAATCTGTACCTTGGAACGCCTAAGAACCTTAGTGGGATAAAGACCTATCTTTCTATCCCCGCGCATTTGTTACTCTTTAACTATATGCCGTCAATTTTAGATTCCAACACTCAAGTGATTTTTAAAACTTTCATCTATTCCTAGCAGCGGCACCAATAAAACAAGAAAACGCGGAGGAAGGAAATATCCACTAGCTTGCAGAATAAAATGGTGGATATTTTTGTTTCAATACACGCCATCTCCAGAAGGAGAGGATACCTAGAAATGAAACCTCTGGCTAAGGCCCAGGAAATCACTTTCCGAATTGAAGGTATGGATTCCATAACTGGAACAAGAATTGGTAGAGTAATTGAATTCATTAACGAATCACAATTTATTGTTGAAGCCAGACTACCCGCTCTTGTTCCTGCCGAACGGTATTTTGCACGCTGGAGATTATGCCCCTGAATGCCGAGGAGATATGCATATACTTGACGCCCGTGGGGATGTAGTCAATCGTGGGACGAAATGGGTCCTCGTCGACGAATAGTAAACACACCATAATTGGCTGCTATCCAAACCAGGAAGCGGCCTTCTCTTTTGTCTGTGTGCACGCGCAAACGTGGGAAAACTGCTGTGCTGCTGGGTGGTAGGCTGCTGCCGACACAGGACGACTCGTGCCTGTCAATGAGTAGAGGTAAACCGACCAGTAAAAAATGGACTACTGTCTTGATGTTAGACACAAATTGAAGAACTTTTAAAGCCGTCGAGAGAGTGATGAAATCCTCCATCTGTTGTGGTGTTTTATACCGACATGATCTAATGGAAACTGGTGAGGACGCGATTCAAGAGACATGCGCCCGACGACAAGTAGGTTGCCGCATTCATCCACCACCAACTTCGTAAGTGGTGGATGAATAACGAAAATGGTATATTAATTTTTAAGAAGATTGGGGACGAAAGGATGGTTAGTATGCCTAAGCCCAAAATGGATCGGACAGAAACTTATACCTACGAGGACTATCTAACATGGGATGGCCCTGAGCAATGGGAACTGATCGATGGTGTGCCGTTCTTGATGGCAGGTCCTGTCCCGGCGCACCAGACGATTCTACTTAATCTGGCAGCGACATTTCATACGCACTTACAAGGGGAATCATGTACTCCTTATATCTCACCGCTCGATGTGACCTTTGAAGAAAATGACCAGACGAAATCGATTGTACAGCCGGATTTCTTCGTCATGTGTGGCAAATACGGACATGACAAGCGAATTGTCGGTGTTCCGGTTTTGATTGTGGAAATTTTGTCACCATCAACGGCGGGGAATGATTTTGTTCGCAAATTGAATCTGTATCAGCGTGTCGGTGTACAAGAATATTGGGTCATTGAACCGGACGAAAAGATCATCAACGTTTATTTGCATGACGGTCAAATGCTTCGCTGGACGGCTGAGTATACACCGGGTCAACGTTTTGTCCCGTCTATGTTCTTTGATTTGACGATTGACGTCAGTGCAATTTTTGCGTAAGGTTTTTTTACGTTTGGACTACTGTTAAGATGTTAGACACAAATTGACAGTAGTCCAGTGAAACATACATGGGATCTTTTGAAGACGAACATAGGAGCGGATCAATTGATGACAGAACAACGTGTGGCCATGGTGACAGGATCAGGGCGGGGAATTGGCGCAGCGACGGCGAAGCGATTGGCAAAATCCGGGGCAAGCATTGCGGTGGTAGATTTAAGCGAGGATGTTTGCCAAGAGACAGTAGCTGCGATTAGAGGTACTGGTGGTACTGCGATTGCGGTTGGATGTGATGTTTCTAATGCTAATCAAGTTAATGATGCGGTGGAGCGAATTGTTCACGATCTAGGTGGTATTCATATACTCGTGAATAATGCGGGGATTCTTCGCGACAATCTATTATTTAAGATGACAGAAGAAGATTGGGATATGGTGATTAATGTTCATTTAAAAGGCCACTTCTTGTGCAGTCGTGCCGTACAAAAGTACATGGTGGCTCAGAAGTATGGAAAAATCGTCAATGTGAGTAGCACCTCTGCGCTCGGCAATCGGGGACAGGCGAATTATGCCTCGGCGAAGGCGGGGATACAAGGACTTACCAAAACCTTGGCCATTGAACTTGGCCAGTTTAATATCAATGTTAATGCCGTCGCTCCTGGTTTTGTCGATACTGAAATGACAAAGGCTACAGCAGAACGTGTCGGAATGGATTCGGAACAATTCAAGGAATTAGCCGCTAAAGAAATTCCGTTGCGGCGAGTTGGTGTTCCTGATGATATCGCGAATGTTGTCAATTTTCTTGCCAGTGATGAAGCTAGTTTTGTATCGGGGCAAATAATTTACGTGGCTGGAGGGCCAAAATCCTAAATGGAAGATGTTTTACAGTTATGACTGTAACGGTTTCAACCAAAGGTTCACACGGCGACAGTTATAATTAGGCGACTTGGAAGTGCCTGGATTGGTGGATATAACTGACGGTCAACCTGGGTAGTATTGACCGTCTCCACAATCTATCGTTTCACCACCTACAATTTTACGACGATTTGCGCGAGTAGTTCGATCGCCAGCTGCAAAATGGCGGCGTATTGGGTCTCGGTCTGTGTGATGGTGATTTCGGTGCTGTTGATGACACGCACTGTTTCCGTGCTGTGTTGCCTTACGCGTTGGATGATATCTTCTAGGGCTTTAGTATCCACCTCGTACTTATTGCCTAACATGATGATTGCCTGCAGCGAGCCTTCCAAAGCTAATTGCGCCAAATACAACGTTTGATTTTCTGTTTGCGCCACCGTGATGTTATTGGAATCTTTGATGAGAATCGCTTCTGTCTCAGATTGTGCCGCACGCTGTTCAATTCGTTGTAATGTCGTTGCTTTTACTCTTCGATGCGGCTTGCGATGGTGGCAAACGTGCTTGCCTACCGGGTTGCCCACGGCCAATTCCTCCTTTGGTCTGTAATAATGTAATAAATGCAGCGTTCTGATCCATTGAAAGAGACGAATAACCGTGGTTATCCCACCATTTTTAGCAACCGTGATTAGGGTCTCATCAGGTTCTCTACAGGTTTGTCAACTATGGTGAGGACATTTTTCACCGCACAACTGGATGATGGTGCAAATTGATATTCGAAATTGTATACTTTTTAAAGTAAATTCGATCTAGGAGAAATTATCATGACAACAACTCGGATCAAGTGGATTCTCATCATTATGCCTGCACTGATTATTGGGTTATTTGAGCTAATCAGACATACCGCTTTGCTGCTTAGCGTTCTTCCTATGGATGTAGGGAATTGGTTGACTCCGTTGATCGACGCTGTTGTAATCGCCATCGTTTCGCGAACGTTAGTACAACGACTGATTAAGGCGGAACAGGCTTTGAGCCATGAAAGAGCTTCACGGGCAGCATTGGAAGAACGTGAAAGCATTGCTCGTGCACTACACGATCAAATTGCCCAGTCCATTTTTTACTCGGGTGTGCAGCTCAACGCTACAAGAGAAATCGCGAAAATATACGATGACAGAGAATTAATGGATAAATTGAATCAAGTATTGATGTCATTACGCGAAATGGACGAAAGTATTAGGAATTCCATTTTTAGCTTGCGCACACAGATTACTGTTGATCAAAATTTTGAGTCAAAAATTCGGTCTTATTTAGAAAAAATATTAACTGTTAATCAAATTGAATGGACTTTTCACTTTCCCACCAACGCAAGTGAACTGTCAGCAAAAAAACAAGTACAGCTGTTTGGAATTCTACAAGAAACATTGGCTAATATTTTGAAACATTCTCAAGCAACAAAAGTGTCAGTGACACTTGATTGGGATAAAAAAGAAAAAAATAATTGGACGTTTATCGTTGAAGATAACGGGATAGGATTTAATATCCAAACCATTTCACAGCAACAACATGGAATTAATATCATCACAAGTCGTGCATACGAAATTGGTGCTTCTATTGCATTTGACTCTAACTCAAACGGTACGAAAGTGATGGTTATTGGTCAAGGAATCTAGATCAATAGAATGACAAAAAAATATCTACAGCCTAGGGAAGGACTGTAGATATTTTTTGTGAAACATTATTAAATTTTGCTAGATGCGCCGTAGCTTCCGCCGCTGCCAGTGTGATTCGAATCTCTATACTTACTGACACCTGCAAAACCCAATAGATTTTGGCCTTTCTTAAATCTGATATATCCATCGACGCCGATCAGACTAGCATAGCTAGGGAATCGAAGCCAGATAATATCGGTCACTAGATAACCGAAATTATTGGCTGATCCTGCAGCGATATATTGCAAATTAAGGAAAATAGCCACTGCGATAGTCCAGACAAATCCAAAGCCAAAAAAGATAAAGAGACCGATTAGTATCTCAAGGGCGACTACTAAGAAGTCGACCAAGCCGCCCATGTGGAGGAAGATATTGTTAGCCAACCACACCAGTAAATTGTTAATATGAAGTGGATCGGGACCATGTGAATGTTGAATGCTTGCTACCATGCCTTGAATTAATCCACCACTATTAAATTTACCATCAGAAAGCCAATGTTCGACAGTCATCTTATCCCATCCTGCAAAGAACCATGCCCAGCCAAATATCAACCTTGCAATGGTGAAGACAATTACCACGATGGTGTTCCACCAGCTTTTTTTTAATTCTGCTGTGACTGAGTTAACATATTCACCCATAGTATAAAACCTCCCCGGAAAATATATGGACAATAACCTTGATGATGGCATCTGATTCTTTGCTTTGCATTCAGTAATTTTTGATGCCATCTATATTTTTATAATGATCTTATACATTTAAATTAAAAAGGTCCGTTATGATGCTTTTTAAATTGCAGATATAACTAGTAAACTTCTAGCTCAATTGGCGTAAATAGATGGTCTGTTGCGCCTGATCGTGTAGTATAAGTGTAGACTGAATTCCAATTATTTAAAAAAAGGCGTGACATAAAGTCACGCCTTGAAAATTAGGCAATTGTCACATCGTCACTGAGGTACACGTCCTGAATAGCATGTAGTAGATCTACGCCTTCATTCATTGGACGCTGGAACGATTTTCGACCGGAAATGAGACCCATGCCGCCGGCTCGTTTGTTGATGACCGCCGTTCGGACTGCTTCTGCAAAGTCGTTTTCACCTGATGCGCCACCGGAGTTGATGAGTCCAATTTTGCCCATGTAGCCGTTCGCCACTTGGTAACGAGTGAGATCAATCGGGTGATCTGACGCCAATTGGGAGTACATCCGTTCATCGAACTTGCCATAGCTGCCGCTTTGATTGAGCACCTTGTAACCGCCGTTGACGTCA
>JAJZCJ010000162.1 GCA_021846145.1 Bacillota bacterium | reverse complement strand
TGACTTAAATTCATCCCCACACCGCCGGATCTGGCCTGAATCTCAAGCGTTTGCCCAAAAGACTTCGCATAATCCCGCACGGACCAACCAACGTTTGGTATCACAAAACAGTTATAACTGGTCGTCTGAATTCCCGTGCCCATCGATGCATTAATGCGCCCACCCGGCACGTAACGCCAACCTTTTTGTAACTCATAAAATCGCGTTTCCCAAGTAGCAGGATCATGCGTCACCTGTGCAGTAGCATGAGCGATACGTGTCCACATCTGCTTAGGTGATGTCTCTTTCAGTACATCAATACGGTCATAAGACAATTCAGTCACATGCCCGTCGCGCAGTTCCACTTGTACAGATCGATTGCCACTGTCCACCTCAAGCACCTTAGCCAATTCATGGTACGCACGCTTTGCATCCAATACTGCCATGACCAAACTGCCAGGGTAAAGTGTCTCTTTTAAAGTATCTTTTTGTAAATAGCGATCTGCAACAATCCGTTCACCAGTAGAATTCAAATAATCATCCTCAGAAAATGGCAAGATTGCCTTCTCTACCGTCACATTGTTCCCTCCAGTTTACTCTTTCTGATGCAAAAATCGCATGATTTCCTCCGTAAAGGAATTCAAATCATGAAACTCCCTGTATACACTTGCAAACCTGACATAAGCAACAGGATCAAGCTCTTTCAATAATCCCATCACTCGTTCTCCGACTTGCACAGATGGTACTTCGCGTTCAAAATCAGTGCGTAGCCCTTGCTCCAAGGCATCCACCAAGTTTTCAATCTGATCAGACGTAATTGGCCTTTTTTCACAAGCTCTGGAAACACCGCGGCGGATTTTATCGCGATCAAATTCTTCCCGAGACTTGTCCTTTTTGACCACCAGCAATGGTGCCAGTTCCACTCGTTCATAAGTGGTAAATCGACGTTGACAGGTGATGCACTCCCTACGCCTACGCACAATGGATTGCTCATCACTGGCGCGCGACTCAAGAACACGTGAATCAGGGGCTTGACAAAACGGACAACGCATGCACATTCACCAACTATATGTAGTGTAATTGCTCCGACAAAATTCATTATATACGCTATATTTAGTCATGGTCAAGCAGGCCTTAACGGTGTAAAAAGAGGAGATATCGGGGAATTTCGCGGTTAATTAAGCAAATCAGCCAAGTTGTGAACTTGTAAATCGGGAAAAATATTTTCATCGCTAGGCACTCCAGATTCGATCAATATCGAAAATACACCGGCATTTTTGGCAGCAAGAATATCGGTGTCTGGATTGTCGCCAATGAGAATCGCCTCTTTTCGACTCACACCAGCTAATCGTAGTGCCTCATTGACAAACGCTTCACTTGGTTTACCTGCAATTATTGGATTGACCCCGGTAGCCGTTTTGACCAAGGCAACAAGCGACCCTGCTCCGGGCGCAAACCCATTTTTAACCGGGATCACACGATCCATATTAGTGGCCATGAACATAGCACCTGCGTAAATATGTTGCACCGCTTTTTCAAAGTGTAGATACGTGACCTGACGATCAAGTCCCATCACTACAGCAGCCACTGATGCGTCATCAGCTTCTTCTAAAACAAAGCCCGCAGCTACAAGTGGCTGCCTCAGTCCCTCCTCGCCAATCACGTAGACGTGCTGGCCAGTGCCTATCTTGCGTGTAAGTAACGCTGCTGCCGTCACGCTACTGGTGAGCACCATATCTGGTGTAACAGGAAAACCTAACCCTGCTAATAACGTAGCGACTGCCTGTTTTGTCCGCGTCGCATTATTGGTCAGGTAGATAATTCGTTTTCCTAAATTAACCAACTCATGCACAAAAGACGCTGCCCCCGGGATGGCCTCCTCGCCGCGAATCAATGTGCCATCCAGATCAAAGAGCACCGCTTTTGACATTGCCAGTACCTCGCGCATTCATTATCCCTCCAACGTCGGTGGAGGAGACTGAAAGTCAACCACAGGCTCATGCACACCAGCACGGGCGTTCACCACTCTCGACATCACAAATAGCAGATCCGAAAGGCGATTAAGGTAGTGCAGCAACACGATATTCACGCGCTGCTCCTGATTAAGCCTAACGATCCACCGTTCTGCCCTTCTCACCACCGTCCGCACCACATGAAGTTGTGCCGCGGCTTTCGTGCCCCCAGGCAAAATAAATTGTTTGAGCGGCAGCAATTCTTTATCCAGTTGATCAATCACCTTTTCGAGCAATAACACGCGCTCTTGGTCCATAAAAAAAGTATCTTGCTTGTCTTCTGGTGTTGCCAGATCCCGACCCACATCAAAAAGATCCCTTTGAATACGTTGCAAAATCGCAAGCAAATCTTTGGAACTTTTCTGTGACTCCCGCAGCATAGACACTGCAAGACCAAGCGCCGCATTGACTTCATCAACAGTACCGTACGTTTCGACGCGCAGATCATCTTTACCGACACGTCGACCATAAATCAAACTTGTTTCCCCACTGTCCCCTGTTTTTGTGTATATTTTCAAGTAGAGAACACCTCCCATGCAAAGGATGATTAGATTGCCATATCAAGTGGAAACACTCTCACTATCCACAAAAAACACCATGCTCGAGAACAATGTGAATGCCTACTTGATCGTCGCTGATGGAAAAGCACTTCTGATCGATGCAGGGTTTCCCGAGAGTGCGCTAGAAATCAGTCAGCATATCATCAATGCAAAACTACAGTTAGAAGGGATATATCTCACGCACTTTCACCCTGATCACAGCTTGGGAGCCCTTCAGATCGCCAAATCATTCCAAGTGAAAATACACTGTCACCCACACGATCTTGCACCGCTAATTTCATTATATGAACAACATTTTCCTCTTACGTACACAGACGAGGTGATTGCTGACCTGATCGACGGGTTGAAAATCCCATTTGCCGAAGCCCTATTCAATGTCCTGCATATCCCAGGTCACACGCACGGTCATATCGCCATCTTCGACAAAACATATGGCAACTTATTCATCGGCGATCATGTCATTCCTGATGGTACCGTCTGGATTGGCCCCCCAGACGGCCACCTATGTGATTACCTCGACTCACTCGATCGCTTACTCTTACTACCAGCAACCATGTTGTACCCTGGGCACGGCGCACCACTTTCCACACCACAGGCCCTAATGGCAAGGATAAAACAACGCAGACTGGATCGAGAAGCAGACATTCTAGCATACTTACGAGTGGAAGAAGTTACGTTGGCCACATTGGTTGATCGTATCTATCGTGGAAAAATCCCGACAGAGATCCTTTGGGCTGCAAAAAAAACTGTCACTGCCCATTTGCAAAAACTGCTATTTGATCAACAGATCACCATGCGCTTTGCCCCGTCAGAACATCAATTTTACTACACTGAAGCGGTAATTAATTCGCACTTAACTGGCGCAGGAAATGATTAATGCGTGCATCGTCGTTTCTTTGTTCTGCCATGACCGCATTGGCCATTAAGTCAGCTAATGATGCATGACGACTCAACGCCGTTAATGCATCAACAGTAGGCGGAGCCATGTGAAATTCATCTTGACCAAAACGCGTCAAAAGTTCATCTGGCGCACTCCATAGCACTGACTCCACTTCGTCGGGCGACGGATACACTGCAATGTCATGAGGTACCTGCACAATGAAATAATGGGTGTCAAAACGATGCTTCACTTGAATTGGCGTGACGCGTCTGCCCACATAACGGAAGGGATAAAATGACGATTCTGTAATCACTATTTTTTTCCACTCATTACCTTGGCCTTGCAATAGCGCTTCACGTATCTCCTGCAACTCGATCCACGATTTGCGTGGAGTGCCCATGTATATACCTGTTTCTTCAAAGAGTTCACGCACCCCTGCGACAAACAATGACCAATACAACAGGTCTCGTGATACGATTTCCCCTTTGAAATCAGCCTCCTGCATAGTAAATAGCGAGGGCGTACTATCCCTCATTGCTTGTTGCAGTGAGGATGCCACATCAATATCCAATGGATCTAAAACACCGCCAGGGAATACCATGAAACCAGGAAGTACACGCAGCTGTTTCGACCGCGTAATTGCAAGCACCTCACCAGCAGCAGCGGCACTGGCTGCTCGCACAATGATCATCGTTGCAGACAGACGTGGTGCAAGAAGATCCGATTGCTCCTTTGCCATACTGCCACCTCCTCAAATCATGCGGTTGGATTAATGGTATTGGCCCCGTCATCAGTCATATGCTGCCTAAGCTCTTGCACAGGAAATAACTCGCTAGCCCGAACTGTGCGGCCATATTCATTTTTATAGACCACATGCGCTCTTGTCAATTGTCGTGGACTGGTCAATCCACATGCTGCAGATAATGCAAACACGCTGGATCTGACATGCAGCAAATAATTCGCCACACGCCACTTTTTCTCCTCTACAAGTAAAGCTTCCTGGTACTTAGGATCTGTAGTAGTCACGCCAGCAGGACATCTCCCCGTATGGCATTGCAACGCCATAATGCATCCATTAGCTATCATAAAACCCCTAGCTGATACTGTGGCATCTGCACCTAACGCCAAGGCAATTGCGACTTTATCAGGAGAAATCAGCTTGCCCGATGCAAACACAGCAAATCGATCCCTGACGCCAGTTTCCACCGCCGCATCTGTCGCTGCAATTAATGCGGCATAAAGGGGGAGCCCCATCGAGTCTGCCATCGATTTGAAAGTGGCTCCCGAACCACCTTCGCCACCGTCTACCGTTAAAAAATCAGGATAAATCGCTAATCGTTTCATTGTCACAAAAAAGTCAATCAACGATTCTTTGGCACCTACAACAATTTTAATCCCAACCGGTTTTCCACCCGCCTTTTGAAGATCAGCAACAAATTTGAGCGTCCTCTCGGCATTATTCAAAAACGGAAAACGATTGGGTGAGTTGACGGTTATGCCTTCAGGCACCTTACGAATAGCTGCTACCTTGGCGCTCACTTTGCTACCTTCAAGGTGACCACCCCTAATTTTCGCACCTTGAGCAAACTTCAATTCGAAAGCCTTCACCTGCACATGGGCTGCCACCTTGCGGAATTCTTCATATGAAAAATCCCCTTTTTCATCCCGATACCCAAACAATCCAGGGCCAATTTGTGCCACGAGATCGGCACCAGTCTGTAAATGCTCTGGTGCTACCCCACCTTCACCTGTATTCATCCAAGAGCCACCAGCCATTTGGACAGCCTGCCCCGTAGAAAGGATATAATGTTCACCAACAGCACCATAAGACGTGGCAGACACGCCAAACAGACCCTTTACTACCCATGGCTGGATTCGTTCTTTACCAACGACTAAAGCATCCTCATCGCTTAATAGCCATTTGGTCGATTCGTCATCAATAAAATTTTCCTTTCTAGAAAATAAACCCTCTTTGTGAATCGTGTATTTTTTGGACGCTATTGTTTCCCGATTATCTACACTCATCTCTTCAGCCAAGCTCGTAAATAAGCTATTTGCTAGGTAGTAACCCGGCAAATCATAATCTCGCTTGCCTCCAAAACTGATTAAATCAGTTCGATACTTAGCAGCAAACGTAACACCAAGAAAATCATTGCGTGAAAATGGTTCAGCACTCGTATCATTATCAAACCAGTATTGACGAAACTCGGGGCCAATTTTTTCTAAAAAGTAACGCAACCAGCCCAAATAAGGATGTGACCTAATAATGGAATGCGGTGTCTTTCGTGACTGACTCCAAAGAATGAACATAATTACGGCAGGTGGCAGCAACAATACAATAATCACAATTATCAATAAAAATATAAGCAAAAAAAAACCTCCCCACATAGTAACCCTAGCACAATCAAGGGAGGATGAAAAGGTTCTTTCACACTAGTTTAAATGATAGACGCTTAGCTCAATTTTCTGTTATTTCGTCGGAAGCATCATGTCCCGCAACATTTCCGGACGCAAGACCATGACTAACTGATCCCCCATATGCCATACCCCTTGCATCAATTTGCCTTCCCCTTGGGGCATCTCCAGTTGCGTTTCGTCCATTTCCTGCACATCGTCTGCTGCATCTACCAAATAAGCAATATCCCCAATCACTAATAAACGGGTGTCTTCCCCCATGGCTTTCAGTGGCATTTCTAGTAGTTTGCGTACGTCCACCACCGTCATCACCACGCCACGCAAATTGATCAACCCGATCACATGCGCAGGGGCCATTGGGATAGGCCGCAGTAACGGTACCCGTTCAATGGAAGATACCACCTCCACGGGTAACGCATACCGCTCTTGATTAATTTGAAACGTCACCATTTTCAACCCTTTATCCCCCCGTCAGTTTCCATTGCGTGTGGTTACTTCAGCGCCTTTTGCAACGCTTCAATCACCCGGTCGGCTTGAAATGGCTTCACAATAAAGTCTCTCGCTCCCGCTTGAATCGCTTCAATCACCATCGATTGTTGCCCCATCGCAGAACACATGAGCACTTTGGCATTGCTGTCCATACTCTTGATCTGGCGTAACGCTTGAATCCCATCGACTTCTGGCATCGTGATATCCATTGTCACCACATCTGGTTTTAATTCTTTGTACTTCGCGACCGCTTCCGCGCCATTGGCCGCTTCCCCCACGACCTCATAGCCGTTTTTTGTCATAATATCTTTGATCATCATCCGCATAAATGCCGCATCATCTACTATCAATACTTTATCTGCCAATTTGCATCCTCTTCTCTATTAACTAGATTGTGCCGTAGGAATCTCAGCCCACTGCCATTGTGCTTCCATGAACGCATTGGCGTCCAAGATCAGTGCGACACTGCCGTCTCCCAAAATCGTTGCGCCTGCAAAATAGGGGATTTGTTTGACCACTTGCCCCAGTGCTTTTAACACCGCTTCAAGTTGCCCCAATAATTCATCCACCACGAGCGCCACAGTATGTTCATCACGACTGAGCAGTAGAAACGCTTCTGGTCCCTGCGTCGGCGGTAAGTGAAAAACCTCTCTCACCCGTACAAGCGGAATGACTTTCCCACGCCAGCGCATCACCTCGCGCCCGTAAATCGTTTGCACCTGTTGGAGTACACCCGTTTCGGTAATACTATTGATCGGAATCAAATACGGGTGGCCATCCACTTGCACCATCAATCCGTCCATGATCGCGAGCGTCATGGGCAAGCGCACGACAAATTTCGTCCCTTTGCCTTCTTCGCTAAACACATCCACTTTGCCCGATAATGCCTCGATCTTCGTCTTCACCACGTCTAGTCCCACACCGCGTCCAGACAAGTCACTGATCGCATCGGCCGTGGAAAATCCTGATGCAAATAACAACTGGTACACTTGATGATCGGTGAGGTGTTCTGAACTACTTACCAAACCTTTTTCGAGTGCCTTCTTAAATACCCGATCGCGGTCAATCCCGTGACCGTCATCTTCGACTTCGATAAATACATGATTTCCCGCCGCATACGCGCGCAGGGTGATGTGACCGTTATCTTTTTTGC
>JAJZCJ010000161.1 GCA_021846145.1 Bacillota bacterium | reverse complement strand
CAAATGGATGCGGTGATGAACTTGACCAATTCGATAGATTTCTTCTTGCAGTGCCCGAGACGATTCCTTTTCCCCCATCGTTTCAAAAAAGCGCACTTGCGTTTGCTTCAACCGTTCAATTGTGGAATGATGATTCACGATGTTCACTAAATCAGGAATTTGTTGTAAATGTTTATAAAATACATCGACCATTTCTCGACTATGCTTCGTAAAAAAATCTCGTTGTTCGTGAATCACCTGCAACTCTTGTTCCGTCAGACCAGATAATTCCATCTGCCATTTCGTATTCAAACTGATCTCCCCTAGGTTTCGCATTTGTCCCCCATCAAATCACCGATGTTACTGTGCGTCTTCCATGGCGAGAACCAATTGACCCTTCGCGCCATTCAACAAAAAAGGCACACTTATCGCCGTCCCAAACCCGCCCAACTTCACTTTCCCCTGCATCGTGGTCGGTGGCGTAATATCAATATGAATGGACTGATTATATAACCTCGTCGCGGTATGGCCAGCGACCGAATTACCAAACTCACCCACAAACGATTCCAGCATATCCCCTTCGAGCTCCATCCCGTACATGGTGACACCAGCATGTGCAAATACCGCCGATTCACCTAGGATAAATAACCGCCCGCGAAGATCACCTAAAATCCCCACTAACACCCCATAGTCCGTTTGTAAGAGTGGTGCTTTCATCTCACTAGGTTTTTCTGCTTCAATGCTGACCAATTCATGAATACTATTTAAGGTAGCATTAAGAAAGTTGGTAATCTTCCCTACATTCAGATTACTCATCACATACCGTTCTCCCTCATCTGTTTGCTCCAACGACTAACCATTTCATCTCCGACCACCAAACTCTGCGATGTTTCTGTCTTGTTAGCTAAAAATTGCACGATGTGATTAGGCAGTTCGTCATACGGTTGGTGTTCCTTGTCCAAGTAATGAATTCCCGTCTGGTAGCCGTCTAGACCACATCATTGAATAATTAACTGTGAAAAGTACACACGACTGATCGGCGCAACGACTTGTAACGCGGTTTGAATCTGTTTGGCTAACAGCGCTGTACCGCCTAGCTGATCAATGATCGTACCCGACACATTGTTGAGTGCGTGAATGATCGCATTGTTCACGCGCGCTTGGCTATCAGTGACCGTTGTCAACGCCTGCTGACTCTGCGTTTGCAAGACCAAGGTAACCTGAATAATTTGTCCATTATTCGTATTGGTCGTGAGCTGTGGAACAGTATACTGCAGAGCTTGTGTTTGTGCGGGAGTGAGGGCGACTTGACGTTGGGGTGATACCGCCATGACCACACCACCTACGAAGAGTCCAGCTATCACAACGGACACCCCCAAGATGATCCCCTTTTTTTTCATGAGAAAATTTCCTTTCTGATTAATTATCGACAACGAATCATTACGCATCATTCGTAATGACCGCTAAAAATGTTTTTTTATAACAGACTCTGTCATAGGGTGATCTGATCCTTTTGTAATTGTAATAGTATTAAGATTTTTTACCATCGAATAGTCGCAACTGTCTATTAATCGTAATATGTTGGTAGTTTATTAGAAAACTCCCGTTTTCAGTGCGGAGTATATTCACACATTCACCACAATCTCCTCTGCTACTGTAAGGATCCCGTTTGCCACATCACCATTTACGCCATTTTCACGCCAATTTTATCACGTGTCACGCCGTCGCTTATGCCTGTTCGCGATCCGCATTAAGCCAATTTTCTGGCTGGCACACGCCAAACTCGCTATAAGATTGTGCCAGCCACACAAAGGCGTCGTCGTTGTCTGCGAACTGTTGAACGTGTTCCTCAGCGTAGTAATCGAAGAATGCGACGCGATACGTGGAACGTGGAAAATTCCCCTTCGTCAGATCAGCAAGGTATCCTACAAGGCCGATGTTAGGCACGACCACCAGTCGGCTATGCCTGAGCAAGTCTTCCGCTGTGGAGAAGCCGAGTAGGTTGGCGAACGTGTATAAGTATCGCATGGCGGTGGAGGTTGCTACGTCGTTGATGTCCACTTATCTCGCCACCTTCTCACTTTTTCGATTGACGGTCAGCAAGCCTGTCCTGCCATTTTCTCACCCACCACGGCTGATGATGCTGTTGATACCGTTTTTGCATGTTGCCATAGGCAATGCCGACCACAATCATCCCCACAATAGTGATCATATTGGAAATCGAATTATTGACGAAGATATTAACCGCGAACAATATGGTGAGTACGAATGACAACGCCGCCAACTTCCACAATTTAAGACGCAAGTCCTTGACAAATAGGTAGCCCTGCTGGAGCAGGAACAGTCCATTGATAACACCCCACATGGTAATGCGAATTGTTTCGTCCTCCTATCCTTATCTATAAATTACAATATTTAGCTAGTGATTATACTTCATCCCGCTGTTCGTCCAGTTAGCTGATCCCATCACCATCATTGACCGCCGACTTGCTGTGCAGCACTTCACTGTACGGTGCGAACGCAACGGACACGCAAGCCGCTTTGAGCGTGTCATACGCGCGCTCGTTGATGAACTTTTCGTAGTGCGAATCCACGACTACCGGAACCTGTACACCGCGTCGTCAAACGAGAACATCTGCCCCTTTATATGTTTGACATATAAAGCAATATATCGATTTTTTTGCACAATTTGATCCAATCAAACCGCCGTTTCACATCTTCCTGTGTGGAATAACAAACTGATTTTAATCGCTCCTCATCATTACATGCTTCAATCAGTCGTTCAGCCATTGTTTGCGTATCATCGACTGGAAAAAAGGAACCATACATCCCAAGTTGATCGGTTCCGACAGGAACAGGATCGAAGATAGAAGGGAAGTCCGAGGCCACATCACGACTAGATTCAATATCCGATAGAACTAGATAACAACCATGTGCTTTCGCTTCTAAGTATACATTGGCTAATGCTTCTAACCTTGAGGGGAGTACGAAAATTTTCGCCTTTTTATACCAGTCACGTAATCGGTCTTTGTCCAACAGAAATCCTGTAAATACAATGCGTTCTTTTAAATCGGGATGATGCTCAAAAAACGTGCGAAGATACGGTTGAAATTCCTCCTCGACGCTTCCAACCAAAATTAATTTCCAACTCTCTGACACATAAGGAACGACCAATCGAAACGCCTCCAGTAAAACATCGGTCGCCTTCTGCCAAGTTCCCAAACGCCCCACCGTCAGGATAATGTCCTCTTTATCTTCAAACGAGAAGAACCTGTCTCCCCCGCTTGATGGAGTGCTAAACGAATAAAATCCATTAGGGATGTAATGAACGGGCACCGGCCATTTTTGATTGATATACCGCACCAACTGAGTTTCACTCGTGATAAGATCACAACGGCTTAAGAATTCAATAAACTTTTCTTCTAAAGTGGTTTTATTTATCCACATCAAATTGGCATCCAGTTTCAGGTATACCTTGCCTTTAGGCTTGATTTCTTTGTACCGGATGACAGCATCATAGTAGTATGCATAGAACCCTGACAGATACAGCACGTCGATATGATGCGCTTTGCGTTCGATGTAATGGACTAGATCTTGACTACATTCATCGACGTGACGCATCACGGTGGCATACACGTTATCGCTACTATCCTCTGCACGAAATAAAAAGGATGGCTGGATATAGTCAATGGTCACATTCTCCGTATATGCCTTGAGAGATGACAACTCCAAGTGGCCAATTAGCGGCTGATACATCACATACACCGCTTGATACCCGTGATGTTTTTGCATGACATAGGGAATAATTCCTTCAGCTTTTGTAAATTGTGAATCTCGAAACCGTGGGGATAGGAGATAGAATGTTTTTCTTTTTTTCATGTCATCAAAATCCCCTTCATCACAAGCGTAATGTGGTTTGGTAATCACTCAGCAAAATCATCCACATTTTAGTAATACGGATCAGTTCTTTTATATCGTTATATGTAATTTCTTGATAATCTCGGTGTTCAAAAAATAGGCACTCCGCATAAAATTCCTTTAATTCAATCACCATCACCTTCATTTCACTAATCAGATGGGGCAAACTACAGGTGGCGGTCTCAATAAATGAGATGGATTTACCAAGACGCTGAACAATGGGTTTTATTTGACGGGTGCGCATTGTCGGGATTAACCCCTCTAACATTCGTAAATCACGTTCTATGATTTCACCCGTTTTTATCAACTTTTGAACAGTAGTTCTTTCTAAAACAAACGAATATCGATCTAGAATCTGTTTTCTTTCTTCTAATGTAATAATCTTCGTCCAAATCGCGGACAATTCAACAGGGCGTTGAATGGTATCGCCGAACAATGCACTGAGTGCATCTATCATCCCCTGCGTAAATACTTCATCATCTCCTCGCCAAATTAAGAGACCACCGGGTTTAATCCGAATGATGATTTCTACGAGATCATAAACTGCATTTCCATCCTTTTCATTAAGAAAAATACAGTCAAAATAGTGAGGTTGCAGTCCTTTTAAATCATAAGTATTATAATTGGAAATTGTAATAATTTGTTCCATAACATTAAATTTTTTCATAGCGATAAGAAATTGATCATGCGAGGCCATTTCGTGTTTTTTAGATATTGTCTCAGATGGTAGTTCGGAAGGAAGACTCCACGAGCCTGCACAGTACAACTTATTACTCATGGAAAACGTCTTAAGAATTTGCGCTTCGAAGTGAGCAGTGTAGCCCATTTTAGTACCTATCTCTAACATAGAAATGTTTTTTCCTGAGGTAGTAAGCAAATAGTTGACCAGCGAGGCAATGATGACCGTAATGTCCATTTCAGAAAGTTTGTCAGCGTAGGAAAAAGCAGATTCCTCGAAATTATTCTGCCATAATGCAGACAGTAATGGCACCAAAAAATAAACATACACATGGTTCGGATGTTCAGTAAGATTACAATGGAAGTCCACCAAAATTGTCCTTTTTCCATGATGATCGAAAACCAGTTTAGGCACCGTGGCAATATCGATAAAATGTAATTGATCCATTTGATCGTCTCCTCATGATCACGTGACATTTGTCCCACTGCTTTGTCATCCCCATCTCTAATTCAAACACTAGTGGTTCTGCCCATTGTACCAATCAATATAAACATGCCCTGTCTCCAGTGTGGTTAAGATAATGGCGGTCATTCAAAGATCTCATCTACTACTACTACTACTACTGCTGCTGCTATTACTTGAAGATAATGCGGCATTACTACCATTGATAAGTGATGTTAATTGAGCGGATTGTGCTTGGGATTGAGCCGTGGCAGCATTTAAATTATTCATTTGTTGCGTGAAATTGACGACTTGGGTGGAAATTTGTTGGTTGATTTGAGTAAGGTATCTTTGCACTTGATTCTATTGCTGTGCAATGGAATTCAAATCTCCTGTAAAAAGTCATGTCTGCCCATTAGAACCAATCAAATACGAATTAAGTAAATTGGTCACGTTACCAAGTACGCCAGATTGAGGAACGGCTGAAGACAACGCATTATTTTGTACCACCCCAAATACATTTTGAATCGCCAGTGGGTTATTGTTGTAAGCGTTTTGAAACACGGCTTGCCCACTTGGCAACGTAACATTAGAAGCGCCACCAAGCCCGCTGGTAGGTTGAAATTCCAGATGCCCGGATTGAGGGTCAACGACAATTCCGATGTCGGCCAGTGGTGTTAACTTGAACTGGGCGGCATTCGTCACATTTTGCATCACCGCATTCACTAAATTTTCCGGTAGCGTAGTAGCGGTAAAATCGTTAAAAAGGGGGCCATTAGTACCACTTGCACTGGTCGTTGGTGCGGTATAAGTGGTGTCTTGATTGACCAAATCGATGATGTTGTTATACGCCGTCTTCCAACTTTGAACCGCACTAACGGTCGTAAAAGCATTCTGACTCAGATTGATCGTTCCCGTCTCCATTGCATTTGCCTGAATCACCACATTGGGTATCGCGTTCACAAAACTGTTGGTCTGAGAGGTAATGGGGATGTTATCTAACGTCAGACTCGCATTCGTCGCTGATACATTGGCCAACGCGGGAAATCCAAATTGATTCGATGCCGAACCTGTTATCGAAAAGGCGTAATTCGTTCCTGTTTGGTCTGAGGATAGGGAGAGTTGATACGTCGAGCCATTATTGATAATCCCCGCTTACAAGCCAGTGGTAGAAGTATCATTGTTAATCGCAGACTCTAGGCCTTGCAATGTATCATTCGTGCTATCCACGGTGATCGTTACGGCTGTGCCGCTGTTTAACATGGTGTTCAACGATTGCAGCAAACTGGGAGTAGAACTCGTACTGGACATGGCATTAATGGACATTCCGAATGCACCACCTAATTAAAATGATTTCCCCGCTGACAAATGACGCCTCACATTGATACAGAGAGAATAGCCTGCAGAAGACGTATGTAGACATATTGCAATGAATCGGCGATACGGTTATCCGCTGGGTAAGTAACTAACGAGAGTAGGCAATAAGATTTGCGATCCCATTTGCAGTGCAGCCTGATACGAAATTTGATCCGTATTAAACTGGGTAATCACTTGTGCCATATTCGCGTCTACAATGTCTCCCTGCACGTTGGTCAATGTGGTGGTATACTGAGACATCTGCGTCTGAATAGCGGTCATGCGTTGCATTCTCGCTCCTAAATCTGCCGTTTGATTCGTGACGTTACCCATTGCAGCAGTGAGGTTTTGTAAATCGTTCTCCAGATTGCTGGAGGTTCCTGATGCCATATCCTGACTGACCTGTTGCAACGTAGATTGCAACGTCGCAGTACTGCTTGATCCACTGAGTGGTGCACCTAGAATACTGTACGCATTGATATTGATGCTGATTTCCACTCCTTGCGCTACTTGATACTGTATTGATCCGGTCACTCCCGGTGCATTCGTCAAGGTGTATCCCACGCCACTGCCACCGGTAGTGGTGACAGGAGCGGCATTGCCCGATGTGCCACCAAAAAGATACTGATCTCCTTGTTGCGTGTTAAGTAATGTAAACACTTGCTGTGCGTATTCTTGCACGGAACTTGACAATGCTTGTAATCCTGATTGACTCTGATTTGGCGAATTCAGTGCTTGCATGACATCAGTTTGGATGGATTGTAACGATTGGGAGACTTCCTGCATTACCGAATTGGTGTTTTGCATCCAAGACATCCCTTGAGAAATCGTGCTCGTGTATCCATTAGACTGACTCAAGAGAGTGCTCGTTTGCATGTCTTGACTCACGCCCAGCGGATTATCCGAGGGCAGATTGAGCGTCTTGCCAGTGGAAATCTGATTTTCTTGATTGAGCATAGTCGTATTCAAATTGGTGAGATTGTATAGAAACTGTTGAGACATCATATTTTGTGTGACGCGCATGGCGTATTCCCCCACTTAATTCTTCCGGTTAGGAGATCATATCGATAGCTGTTTGTAACATGGAGTCGACGATGCTGATAAACTTTGCCGCGGCACTGTAGAGATTTTG
>JAJZCJ010000160.1 GCA_021846145.1 Bacillota bacterium | reverse complement strand
GACAACTGAGTGTTTATCGCCATCGTGGAACGCTCGTAAGAGCTGGTTTTTCAACCAGGTTGGCATGCGTTCGCCATCCCCTTTTCCGCATGACTTACACGTATTTACTTCACTATATTCCTTACTCTGCAAATTGCTCCAACTTCATCACATGGACGCCAGCCTGTGAAAAAAGTTCCAGTGCATATGGGTCCATTCGATACTCCTCTTCATAAATTACCTTTCTAATTCCCGCTTGGATGATTTGTTTACTGCAATTTAAACAAGGGAAGTGAGTGACATACAGGTCAGCTCCGTCGGTACTCACACCAAATTTAGCGCATTGTAAAATGGCATTGCTCTCTGCGTGAATTGTGCGCGTACAGTGTCCATCGATCACCTTACACCCCACATCAATGCAGTGAACATCTCCTGACACGCTACCGTTATATCCAGAAGCGATGGTTCTTTTGTCGCGGACTATCATTGCGCCTACGCGTAAACGATTGCAAGTGGCGCGTGTAGCTACAATTTTCGCCATATCCATAAAGTAGTGATCCCAGGGTTTACGCATGTGAACCGCCTTTTTTTGTGAACATTATCAACTTTTTGCTTGTCTTATTGCAAGAGATATTGTCGGGAAATTTAATTTGGACAAGCACACCGAATGACAGAATTCGCAAGCGGCCATGAATACAATAAAGCCATTCTATGAACGGGTGGTGCCAAATATGACAGGGAATCGCAAGACACCGCGTAAAACACCACGTGGTGGTCCTTTTTTGAGACTTGTCTCGATGGAGGCGACTATGCCTCCTTCTCAGCATTTGCATTCAGGGTTAACTGTTAAACGCAGTAAAACACAACACATACTTAATCAGGTCGGCATGCAATTCATGCTCATTCTTTTAGGCGTGCTATTGGGTCGTGCTGTCATCTTAGCTACTTTTATGCCATTTGTGCTTCCCGCATATGCAGTATCCATGCAGTTTCGTAAGGGAAATTCGCTATGGCTAGCAGTAGGGCTTACGGTCGGCTCAGCTACAGTCATATCGCATGGGGGGGATCCGTTATTAATTTTTTTCATGATTCTGTCCTACCGTTTATTATATGAACTAATTAAGCGTCTGGATTCGATTGACTCGTATAGCGTACCGCTTATGGTGATGGTAGTAGATGCAGGATTTCGTTTCGGGTTTTCATTGCCTGGTCGTGGGTTTAATGACTATGCATTGGGAGTGGCCGTGATTGAAGGACTGCTTGCATTTATTCTAACGTATATGTTTTTGCAGGTTCCTCCTTTATTGATGACCAGTCCGCACCGCACTTGGCGTATTGAGGAAATAATTGCCATCGTGATATTATTTGCTTCCGTGTTAAGTGGCATGCAGGGGTGGCAAATTCACGGAATATATGTAGAGAGTGTAGTCGCCCGTTATGCCATATTGCTATTTGCTGCTGCTGGTGGTGCCGGTATCGGAGGAACGATTGGGATTGTCACAGGCGTTATTTTAGCGTTGGGGTCTCCTACTTTTACGCCGCTGATTGGCGTGTTTGGCTTTGCCGGTGTACTCGCAGGACTTTTGCATGAAGCAAAAAAACCTATTGTTGCAGTGGGGTTCATTATTGGTAGCGGAATTATCACTTTGTATGTGGTCAAGGAGGGCTTATTAATTGGGGAAATGAGTGCCACGTTAATTGCCGCTATTGGCTATTTAATCACTCCGAAGAAGCTGATTTTGGCGGGAGCAAACCGTTTACCGGGGACAGTGCGCCATGCCATCAGTCAGCAGGAACACGTGCGGCGGATTAAATCGCTGATGACTACGCGCATTCAGGACATTGCATCCATTTTTTCGCAACTATCTGGGTCGTTTAAGGATATTGCTGAACCTTCACGACGCCAGGAAATGGTAAACGGTCAGATTATTGAGCGAACCGTGCACCAGATCTGTGATCACTGCCATTATCAAACACGTTGTTGGGGAAAAAAGGCCACTTCTACGCTACAAGCAATGGACGATACGATCCGAATGCTGGAGATTAAGCCGATGATGGCAAAGGAACAGCTTCCTTCCGATCTGCTTGCTAGTTGTATCAAGCCCGACATGTTACTTGGTACGATCAAGGAGGCAAAGGAATTAGTAATACGTCATCAGCAGTTGATACAACAATTGCGGGAAAGTCGCCAAATTGTCGCAGATCAGTTATCTGGTGTGGCGGACATCATGCTTGATTTGGCAGAAGAAATACAATCGGAAACGGGGACGAATCATCGACAAGAGTCTGCCATCTTGCGTGCATTCATTCAACTAGGGCTGGAAGTGGAGGATGTAGAAATTATATCGTTGGAAGAAGGAAATGTAGATATTGAGGTGTTACAGCTTCATCCTTCCGCACATGATGAAGCTGGAAAACTTGTTGCACCGCTACTTTCAGAAATTTTAGGGGAAACCATCTCTGTACGCACCGTAGAAAAACATGCGGATAATTCTGCTCAACGCATTCGCTTATCCAGTGCCCGTCAGTATCAAGTTCGTTCTGGATTTGCCAGTGTGGCTAAAGATGGGACATTGCAAAGCGGTGATTTTTTTAGTGTGATGGATCTGGGCAATGGCAAGTGCGCCATTGCACTGAGTGACGGAATGGGCAATGGTGAGCGGGCAAATCAGGAATCTAGCGCAGCAGTGAATTTAGTTCAGCAACTTCTGCGTGCAGGATTTCCTGAAGATGTCGCCATTAAAACAGTCAATTCTGCACTCGTTTTGCGTTCTACCGACGAGATGTTTGCTACGCTTGATTTGGCCATTGTCGACCTTTTTACTGCCAAGGCGGAATTTTTAAAGGTCGGCTCCGTTCCTAGTTTTGTTAAACAGGGCAAAAATGTGTTAATGGTCAGAGGGGAAAGCTTGCCAATAGGCATTTTGGATGAAGTTGAAATTCAGACAAGGAGTGTGAGATTACAAGAAGGAAACTTGCTTGTCTTTATGTCTGACGGAATATTCGAGGCCTTGACTAAACTTCCAGAACCAGAAGAGTGGGTGTGCAAGCAGTTGGAATTGTTCGCTACAGATGATCCGCAACGATTCGCGGATTGGCTCTTGGAAGCTGCGGTGCGCGTGGATGGAGGATTGATTCGCGATGATATGACGATCGTGTGTGCTAGGATTGAACGTCATAAGCCGAATTGGGCTACCATTCGTTTGCCAGAGATGCCGACTATTCGAACAAGAAGGGATCGTAAGCGGCTAAAAAAACAAATGGATTCTCATGCTATAAAGCAACGTCAGCCGGATACTTTGAAACGATACCTAGGAGGGTTATAGTAGTGAGGTGATTCATTTGTTTTTTTATTAGAAAATATAGGCGGAGTGCATATGGACGAAGAACAAATTTGGCGCTTGTGTATGCTTGCCGGTAACCAGTTGCTGCGTTATGGGGCCGAGACTTCCCGGATTGAGGAAACGATTACTCATTTCGCGGTTAGTGCAGGTATACAAGTAGAACATGTTCAGTGTTTTGTGACGCCGACGGGTATTTTTGTGTCCATGTCCACTGCAACCGGTACGACGACGCGATTGGAAAGAGTAACTGGATCGCGTATTCTTGATTTGGATAAAGTAACCCAGATTAACTCGCTCTCTCGTCAGTTGCAAAGCGGAGAGTGCAGTATTAACGATGCGATTGATCAATTAGAACAAATTGACAATGCGCCACTTTTGTATCCTTTGCCAGTACAGATAGTGGCTGCTGCACTGTCAAGCGGGAGTTTTACAATTATTTTAGGAGGCAAAGGCACTGATTTTATATATGGTGCGATTGGTGGAATTCTTGCCCAAGAATTGACACGCTGGACGGTGCGCTTTGTGCCAAGGTTTTTTGCTGTTTTAGTGGCCTCTCTTGTGGGTTCGCTGTTTGCGGTGCTAATTAGCGTGCTTGGTTTTTCGCATCACGAAGGTGTCATTATTATAGGTGCCATTCTTCCACTGTTACCTGGACTTGCAGTGACTAATTCGATTCGTGATCTGCTCGCGGGCGATTTGCTCGCAGGGGTAGCAAGGGGGGCGGAAGCGTTATTTACGGCAGCTGCCATTGCGGTCGCTGTGGCACTTGCCATCAGCCTTAGTACATAAAAGTTTGAGGACATGCTGGAGTGATCGTGTGATTATTTCTACCGTTTTGAGCATGCTGGCCACCATTGCTTTTGCAGTGTTGAATCAGGTTCCTAAAAAGGCAATTTTACCAGCGGGAATTTTAGGTATTGTGGCCTGGCTATTTTTAAATGGCGCGCTAAAAAATGGGGCGAATGTGATCGCGGCCAATTTTCTTGCAAGTTTTGCGGTGTCATTACTCAGTGAGGGCTTTGCCAGATACTTGCGAATGCCAGTCACCGTTTTTGCAGTGCCGGGGATCATTGTGTTGGTTCCTGGCATGGATGCTTATTTTGCGATGAAGGATTTTGTGACACACCAATATTTGAACGGGATGTCGATGGCGACAGAGACGGTGCTGATTGCCGGAGCCATCTCGACAGGGCTTGTTATCGCAGGGATATTGATGCGATCAATTTGGAGGCCTCGCAGAAATGGAACTAATTAGCATAGTGGAAAAAGAGCTGCAGGCTGTTTTTTTGCTAGAATCTTTTCGCACCATTGTTGTGGCAGTTAGTGGGGGAGCCGACTCAATGGTGCTAATGGATCTATTGGAAAAATTGCAGGATCAGCTCTCTTATCAATTAGTGGTGGCGCATGTTCATCATGGGCTTCGAAGTGAGACCGCTGATCGTGATGCGAACGTGGTAAAGCGGCTTGCGAATCACTATGGGTGTGCCTTTGAATACAGGCGGGTCAACGTGCTTGAGGAAATCAAGACCACTGGAGAATCGATCGAGACGGCCGCTAGAAGACTGCGCTATCAGTCGTTGTTTGAAGTGGCTGGAAGTTATGAGCACTCATTGGTGGCGACGGCTCATCATCAAAATGATCAAGCGGAAACGGTACTCGATCGCATGCTGCGTGGAACGGGCTCTCAGGGACTTGCGGGGATATTGCCTTTTCGCAACATTCAAGGGGTGGATGTGGTCAGGCCGTTATTGGGGGTACCTAAAAAACGTTTACTTGAATACGCTCGTAAAGTTGCTCTTCCCTTTGAAGAAGACGAAACAAATACTTGGCTGCGCTATCGCCGCAATCGCATTCGCCACGAACTGATTCCTTATTTGGTTGAATTCTTTAATCCGTCCATTGTGAAAACTTTGTCCACTGAGGCAGAGATTTTTAGGGCAGAAAATGAATTGTTAGCGAAGTGGGCTGTGGATTTCGTATCGTCATCAGTAAAATTGGCAGGTCAGCAAGCTGTTTTTCAACAAGAACCGTATTTACTCCTTCCACTTGCTTTACAACGAAGGGTTGTTAAATTAGTATTAGAGTATATTGATTATGAAATACCGTTTGGTTTTGAAGATGTTGAGGTTGTACGTCTCTTTTTGCTTCAGGGACGAGGCAGGTGTACACTTAGGGGTGGGCATGTGCTTATTGTGCAAAATTCAACGCTGGAAGTCATGAAGGAAGAGTTAAATGAATATGTCTCAGCTATGCGTTGGACGCCGACCACCGTGGACAGGGCTTCTTTTTTTTCTGTTAGAGGGCTAAAATGGCAGGTAAAATCTACCGTGGAGCCATCGCCACGTGAATTTTCTCGGACACTTTGGGATGCTTGGTTTAGCTTAGAAGATCAACCATTGTTGACACTGCGCGGTTGGCAGCAAGGGGATCGCATGAAGCTCTATGGGATGTCGGGTAGCAAATTGTTGTCTGATGTGTTTATTGACAATAAAGTGGCTCGCACGTGGAGACAGATGTACCCGATTTTTGCTATTGGGCAAGAAATTGTTTGGGTACCTGGCTTGGCTCGCAGTAGGATGAATTTATTAAGGGAAAATCCTCCTCGCGCGCTGCACGTATCAGTTCGCCCGGCTATGGAAGATTAGCAAGTAGGGGGATTTGTCTTGAAAGAAGACTTAGAGGAAATTCTTTTTACATCTGAACAAATTCAAGCTCGCGTAGAGGTGTTGGCAAAGTTAATTTCCGTTGATTTCAAGGGAAAAAATCCGCTTGTGATTGGGGTGTTAAAAGGGGCGGTCATTTTTATGGCTGATCTGGTGCGACGTCTAGATATTCCGCTGGAAATGGACTTTATGGCGATTTCTAGTTATGGGTCATCGACAAAGTCTTCGGGTGAGGTGCGCATCTTAAAAGACCTTGAGCGTCCGATCGAAAATCGCGACGTGTTGATTGTGGAAGACATTGTGGATAGTGGGTTAACGTTACAATATTTGCGAGATTCACTTTTGCACAGGAAGGCGCGTTCCGTTAAAATTGCGACTGCTTTCGATAAGCCGGGTGGGAGAAAGGTTGATATTTCTCCTGACTATTTTGGCTTAACGGTGCCAAATCGCTTTCTGGTAGGGTATGGCTTGGATTATGCAGAGCATTATCGCCATCTGCCTTACGTAGGCGTTTTAAAAGAATCAGTATACAAGGATACAAATCACAGGTAAAGGCATATAACTTCGCCACATGTTATTTTTGCTGAGATTATGTTACAATATTTCCGCCTTAACCGAGAGGAGGTCAGGGATGAAACGCTTTTATCAGAGCGCTTTATTCTATGTGCTCATTTTACTTGTTATTATCGGGGTTTTGCAGTATATCATGTCGGAGAATCAAACCAAGACTGTGCTGACATGGAGTCAGTTTATTTCTGATGTGCAAAGCCATAACATTAAACAGCTAAACGTGACACCAGATGGGATCTCGTTACAACTGGATGGTACTTTGACAGATGGCACTTCGTTTACCTCGCGCGCACTGTACAGTGATCAGGTGGTAAACAGCTTAAACAAGTTGCCTCAAGTGTCTATTAGTTCACCGCCAAAGGGTTCATCTTGGCTGAATATCATTTCGACAGTATTGCCGATTTTATTGGTTGTTGTCGTGCTGTTTTTCCTCTTCAATCAGGGGCAAGGCGGCGGCAATCGGGTGATGAACTTTGGCAAGAGTCGAGCGCGTCTCTACACAGAGGAGAAAAAACGCGTGACATTTAGCGATGTTGCCGGGGCTGAAGAAGAGAAAGATGAACTGGTGGAAGTAGTAGACTTTCTAAAAGACCCACGCAAGTTTACCGCGGTAGGAGCGCGTATACCTAAAGGTGTGCTGCTGGTTGGACCGCCGGGTACTGGGAAAACTTTACTTGCCAGGGCGGTTGCTGGTGAGGCAGGAGTTCCGTTTTTCAGTATCAGTGGTTCTGATTTTGTTGAAATGTTTGTAGGTGTTGGTGCATCTCGTGTGCGCGACTTGTTTGAGAACGCCAAGAAGAATTCACCGTGTATTGTCTTTATTGACGAGATTGATGCGGTGGGTAGACAACGTGGCGCAGGGCTTGGTGGCGGGCATGATGAACGAGAGCAGACGCTGAATCAATTGTTGGTGGAAATGGACGGATTCAATGGCAATGACGGGATCGGA
>JAJZCJ010000159.1 GCA_021846145.1 Bacillota bacterium | reverse complement strand
CGAATTCTGGCCACATTTCATTCACAAAATATAATTCTGTGTATGCGATTTGCCACAATAAAAAATTACTAATTCTTTGATCCCCTGATGTCCTAATCAATAAATCAGGATCTGGTATACCGCGAGTAGCTAACGCGTTGCTAAAAATCGCTTCGTCAATCTCCTCAACCGCCACTTTCCCATCAGCTGCCAGTTTGGCAATTGACTTGACCGCATCAATAATTTCTTTGCGACTACCATAATTAAGCGCAAATTGCAGGTTTAACCCGGTATTAGTGGCCGTGGTCTGCAATGCCCGATTCACTGTTGCCTGCGTGACAAGTGGCAATTCGGAAGTGTCCCCAAGAATTGTGATACGCACATTGCGTTCCACAAGTTCTTCGATATCCAATGCAAAAAATTCATCAACTAATCGCCACAGATACTCAACTTCTTGACGTGGACGTTTCCAGTTCTCCGTTGAAAAAGAATACAACGTTAAATACTTAATTCCCAAATCATCACTTGCTCTCACCACCTCGCGCATCGCGAGCATACCAGAATGATGGCCAGCTAGCCGTGGAAGTCCCCTAGCTTTCGCCCAGCGGCCATTCCCGTCCATGATAATGGCAATATGATGAGGCCCCTGTTCACCAACCAACCGATTGTAGTGTTTAATTTCGGCCGAATTCTTGTTTTTTTGTTTATTTGCAAACGGCCACATTTCGGTATCCTCCAGAACATCGCACTTCAAAACAACTAAACTTCTAATAGTTCTTTCTCTTTTTGAATTAACAGCCGATCCACTTCAGCCACTGTTTTATCCGTAATTTCTTGCACCTTTTCCTGTAACCGATGACTGTCATCTTCAGAGATTTGTGACTGTTTCTCCGATTTTTTAATGTCTTCGTTTACATCTCTACGCACATTGCGAATTGCCACTCTGGCTTCTTCCGCCATTTTTTTGATCACCTTTGTTAAATCCATCCGACGTTCTTCCGTCAATTGTGGAATAGAAAGACGAATCACCGTTCCATCATTCGTCGGAGTTAACCCTAGATCCGACCTTTGTATCGCTTTTTCGATGTCATGTAATGTGCTTTTGTCCCATGGTTGAATCACCAATAATCGTGATTCAGGAATTTGAATATTAGCCAATTGATTAATAGGAGTAGGAGTCCCATAATAATCAACTTGAACCTTATCCAACAGAGCCGGAGTCGCACGCCCTGCGCGAACCGTCGTAAAATCTCTTCTTAAAGCGACGACACACTTTTCCATCCGATCTTCTGCTGTTTGTAAATGTTGCTCACTCACACAAAGTCCCTCCTGACAATGGTGCCAATCGGTTCACCCATAACTGACCGACGAATATTACCTGATTCCGTAATCGAAAATACAAGAATGGGAATATTGTTATCCATACACAACGATGTTGCTGTGGCATCCATTACTTTCAATCCTTGGCTCAGCACCGTCATAAAATTCAGTATTTCATACTTGACTGCATCAGGATCTTTCTGCGGATCAGCAGAATACACGCCATCCACACCATTTTTGGCCATCAAGATAACCTCAGCGTCAATTTCTGCAGCACGCAACGCGGCTGCGGTGTCTGTCGAGAAAAAGGGATTCCCTGTGCCACCTGCAAAAATCACGACACGATTTTTTTCTAGATGCCTAATGGCCCTTCTTCTTATGTACGGTTCGGCTACCTGACGCATTTCAATAGAAGTTTGCACGCGGGTGACCACTTCTAATCTTTCCAATGCATCTTGTAACGCCAACGCATTTAATACGGTGGCTAACATCCCCATATAATCTGCGTGCGCCCGATCCATTCCCTCATCACTCGCCTTGACGCCACGCCAAATATTGCCGCCACCAACGACAACAGACACTTGCACACCAAGCAACATCACTTCACGAATCTGTTCAGCCACAGATTTAATCACTTCCGGTGAGATACCGAAACCGTCATTTCCGGCCAGTGCTTCACCACTTAATTTTAGCACAACTCGCTTATACTTTGGCTCAACCATAACATACCCCTCGCTGAATCACTCACACGATGATAAATTGGGCGCTTACGCGCCCAGTTTGCTGCTCATGAATTTTAATCCCATGAAATTTGCTATTTTTTTACCTGAGCCATTACTTCAGCCACAAAATCATCTTGTTTCTTTTCAAGTCCCTCGCCCATTTCATAACGGACAAAACGGCGAACCGAGATATTCTCACCAATCTTAGAAATCATCTGATTGACCAGTTGGGTAATAGTAATCGAAGGATCCTTTACAAACGGTTGGTCTAGCAAGCAAAGCTCACGTAGATACTTATCCACTTTGCCTGTAACAATTTTATCAACGATATGCTCGGGCTTGCCCTCGTTTAAGGTCTGCAGACGGAATATTTCCGTCTCATGCTCCACTACTTCCTGTGGAATATCTTCACGCCGTAAGTGCTCTGGTTTACTTGCTGCAATATGCATTGCAATATCTCGCACGAACAACTTAAAATCATCCGTTTTGGCGACAAAGTCAGTCTCGCAATTCACTTCCACAATGACGCCAATCCGGCCACCCGCGTGAATATACGATTCCACAACGCCTTCTGCGGCAATTCTCCCCGCTTTTTTTGCCGCAGAGGATAACCCCTGTTCCCGCAAAAATTCAATTGCTTTCTCCAAGTTGCCTTCAGCCTGTTCTAGTGCCTTCTTGCAATCAAGCATACCAGCGCCAGTTTTTTCACGAAGCTGTTTCACCAAATTTGCCGCCACAACAGCCATGATATTCACTCCTATTCATTTTACAACTAATTAACGCCCACTTCAGCAGACTCTTCTTCTCCACCTTGACGGCCTTCCATAATCGCATCAGCCATTTTACCACAGAGCAATTTTACTGCACGAATCGCATCATCATTGCCAGGGATCACATAGTCAATTTCATCAGGATCGCAATTTGTATCCACAATACCCACAATCGGAATACCGAGTTTACGTGCTTCTGCCACCGCAATACGTTCCTTGCGCGGATCAATAATAAACAGCGCTCCCGGAAGTTTTTCCATGTTTTTAATACCGCCGAGAAACTTCTCTAACCTGTCTTTTTCTTTATTAAGCAAAATAACTTCTTTTTTAGGAAGAACTTCAAACGTGCCATCTTCCTCCATTTTTTCCAATGTGCGCAACCGGTCAATCCGTTTTTGAATCGTATTAAAGTTAGTTAAAGTACCTCCAAGCCAGCGCTGATTAACAAAGTAGCTATCAGATCGAATGGATTCGTCACGAACTGAGTCCTGAGCCTGTTTTTTGGTTCCGACAAATAATACGGATTTTCCTTCCGAAGCGACCTGACGAATGAAATTATAGGCCTCATCGACCTTCTTCACCGTCTTTTGCAAGTCAATAATATAAATTCCATTGCGCTCCGTGAAGATGTACTTGTCCATTTTCGGATTCCAGCGACGAGTTTGATGCCCAAAGTGGACACCTGCCTCCAGTAATTGTTTCATTGAAATGACTGCCATTATTATTCTCCCTTCAAGTTTACCCTCCGTTGGCTTCAACAGAATGCCCCCTGCATTTTGCAGACTTAACCTTCCTCTGCCAACGTGTGTTTTTCACCTGCAAGAGTATATCATTATCGGATTTTTCAAGCAAGTGCACAAATGTAATAAACTCCAATACTACATTTAACGAATGGCCAATGTGTGTAATATTTGTAAAAATGGCTCATTTACATGGAACGTATATTTTCCTGCCCGAAGTAGGTGATTATATCTGATCGCTGCAATCACAAATGGGGCTGATGCTGGAACAACACCAGCCCTGGTTAAAACCAAAGCAATTTCGGATATAGACATACCCGGGTATATTACCAGCGTCACTGGTCTACCATTTTTTATCGCATGGTTTACTGATTTAGTTGATTTCACATGTGCTACTGTAAGCGCCTGCTGACGCGCATTTGCGATGGCAGTCTGCTCGATCACGTGAATCTGTTGGTGCAACTGTTGATTCTGATTATTCAATATATGTATTTTTTTATCTAATGCGAACACCTGTTGCCTAGATTGATGGGTTGCAAAAAGCTGTAACGCACCCAAAATCACTGTAGAAACAATAATTCCTGTACCCACCCCGGCATAAAAGCTGGGCCGAACGTTCACTGGTCATCACGCTCGCTTTCTAAAAGACGAGCGACAAAATCCACTTCTCCACGACCAATTCCTAATTCTTTTGCGATCATTTGCGTGTCCTTCCCTTCAATCAGTAAGCGTGCCACCTCCTGATATTTGGGTGAAAGAAAAGACGGTGGTTCTCTATGTATCAAAGGCATATCCTCAATATCCAATTTAGTGGACGTAGTAGTGCGTTCTAGGCTCTGTATACGATCTGTCAAGCGCCTAAGTTCAGTACTTACACTCGCAATTCGGTTATTAATAGCCAAATTCTCTTCGTCCATTTTTTTTCTCAAATGCGAGACCATTTCTACAAAGCGATCATTTTCCGATTCCATTTCTGCAATGAAGTGTTCCACGTTGTCCAATATTTCCCGTGGTCGCTTATTCGATTTGAAATTACGCATACTAATCGCCGCTAAGAGAATCAGCACTCCCACCAAAAATACATATACATAAGGCATCACCACTCATTCACTCCCTTCTCAATTTATTATTTCACCTTGCGCAAACCGTCCAAATCCTGAACAAATTTAGTGGTGTGCAACACTTCATTTACCTCGTAGATATCCTCTCCTGTGGAGATGCTCACCCCAGGATAGACAACGGTTCCAATTTCCACAATCGACGGATCAGCATTTTTCTTCTCCTCAAGCTTGTCCTGATACTCTTGGTAAATATTCTGCAATATTTGTTTTTCGACACTTAGCGTCTCAATCAGTCTATTCTTATTTTCTAACTGTTCAGGCGTTAGATTTTTGCGCAACTTCTCGAGTTGCTGCATTTTTGCAAGTGTTTCTTCAATTTTTGCGATTTCCTGCATTTTTTTGGCTTGTGCAGCTTCTAATTCAAGAATCTTCTCTTTAATTAGTTTATAAAAAATTAGTTCAATTCTGGTTTTTGCCCCCATATGAGAACCCACAACACGTGCAAACAACCCCTTTTGTATGCGAGTTAACCCTCCCACCAGCAAACCTCGTTTCCCTACAACACGAACCTCCATCGCCTGAACGACACTATTCATCATACTATCTGAGACAATCACAGCACCCGCTGCATTGACCACCACATTTTGAAGATAGAGTGCCCGTATCGATCCACCGGAGATGATTCTGGTAGTCGTTGAACCCTGTATTCCTCCTCGGATCACGATATCGCCTACTGCCTTCAAATCTGCTGCCTCGACAATTCCCATGACTTCAATATTGCCTTCTGCTTCGATGCGAAACCCCGCATTGACATTGCCATGAACTAATACACTGCCATTGAAATTAATATTCCCCGTTGAGAAATCAACATCTTCTTTCACATGATATACAGGAGATATAGACACTTTTTGACCACTGATATACACAATTTGTCCACTGATTTCAGCAAAAAGATTCTTGCCATCCTCAGATTCGTAAGTAAATTTACCCTTAGGCAGTTTCAATTGTTTAGGTGGTTTTACGGGGATCTCCGTACCGTAGACGTCAATACCAGGTCTACCTAGAATCCCTGGTATTATCTTAGCGAGTCGTTCATTGGCATTAACCATTTGCAAAATTCCCAGTTCTCGATAATCAACTGTACCATTTTCTTTGTGCATAGGAGCAGCCGTTACTTCTTGTTCAAAATAAAACTCTATATTATCATCCGAGGAAGGGGTAGGTGGTGTACCGTGCGCAACCTCCACACCTTCCATCGTGCTCATCCAACTTTGCAACAATAAATGTGCTTCTGATTCAGAAATTAGCCCTTGTGTTAATCTTGAATTTTTAAGAAAATATAGAAATTCCTGACCAGAAAAACTAATGCCCTCTTCGTGAGTTGGTGGATCGCGAAAATCGACATATGCAAATAAACGATCCGGACTCACCGATATTTTGATGTAATTAGCAATGGAACTCACGCCATTAGAAGCATCTTCAGGTGTCATTTGAATCTACATTCTCCTTCAAATTACGCTTTCTCCATATTGCGCTGTGCGGATACCTAATTTGCCAGTTTGGCAATCCAATTCTATGGTCCGTCCAAAATTTCCACCCACTGCTGAAGCGATAATAGGAATATGTAACTTTTTTAACATTTCCTGAACCGCTTCAATATTGCGCGGCCCCACCCGGATCACTTCAAGACCATGTGCATTCGCAAACATTTGCGCTCCGCCAGCCATTTTTGCTTTTAATCTAGCTCTGGCAGCTCCCATACCTAGCACCATTTCAAGCAAATAAGGGACACCTGTATCCGCAAATTTTGCAAGATTCACTTCCTTATCCACATTGCTAACAGGAAGCATGATGTGTGCCATCCCACCTATTTTCAGTATATCATCATAAAGTGTAATTCCCACGCAAGAGCCAAGTCCCAAGGTACGCAAAGAGTCTCCGTCCTTCGCCACCTTGGCATCGGCCATCCCCACCTTATAAATCATTGCTGTATCTCCATTCCCAACGCGTGAAGCAACACTATTTCCTGGCCAGGGTCTGGTAATAGAAAAATATGTGCTCTTTCAATTGCTGTTGTATTGTGAATGGTGGTATGAATCACCAACGCATAATCGCCTAAAGGTGCATCGGAGAGCAATCCAATGGTCAGAATTGCCTGCGCCATATCAATTGAAATATACGGAATAGAGGGATACATTTTTAATTGTGTGAAATCAGTTAGAGAAGATAGATAAGATGCAGTTAATATATTGCCCATCTCTCCAAGTGCAGATAGTTCCAATTCATTTAATTCTGCACGCGACTTATTCTCTGGCAAAATTTCTCCTGTCAATTGTTTAGCGCTCTCCAGAGACTGAATAAAAAACATATTACCACTGAGATCCCCCGTCACCTTTAAATAGACGCAGGCAACAACTGCTTCTGGTCCACCGACCACATTAGCAATTTCATCAAAAGGAATTAGCTCCACTTGAGGAACCTGCATCTCGACACCTTGATGCAATATTTGCGATAATGCGGTTGCTGCATGTGCAGCGCCAATATTTCCTACCTCCCGCAGCACGTCTGCTGCCTCATCCCCTAATCGATACTTATCAACCACCGTTATACCTCCGTAATCATCTGCACTTGTGCCACTTCACTGTCGTTTAATATTCGATTTAAATTTAGTAGCACCAACAATCGATCCTTTAATTTTGCTACTCCAGACAAATATACAGCTTGCACCCCGCCAATCACTGCCGGTGGTGGTTCAATGATACTCCCATCAATATCCATCACATCGTTAGCTGCATCAACAATCAAGGCAATATCATAATCATTATTTCGCACTACAATCAATCGCGATTCTGCTACATATAGTTGCGTTGGCAATCCGAGACGTTCACGCAAATCAATCACAGGCGTGACCACTCCACGTAAATTAATAAT
>JAJZCJ010000158.1 GCA_021846145.1 Bacillota bacterium | reverse complement strand
TGACTGAGCCACCTGAAAAGCTTCTCCATACTCGTTTGCAGAGCGAGAATGTAGGATTGAAGGCGAAGTTTTTCCCGGTTGAATATGAGGTGCCAGTGGAGGCGACAGACGAAGAATACCCATTCGTGTTGATTACAGGTCGTAGATTGGCGTTTTATAATACAGGTGTGATGACTCGTTATGAGGGTGGTAAAGTCAAAGATCTGGAAGAGTTTATGGAAATCAATCCATTGGATGCACAGGTGTTGGGATTGGAAAATGGGCAGCGGGTGAGAGTGACCTCTCGCCGTGGCAGTGTGGAAGTGCCTGTGAAGCTTACCGATCGGGTGATGAAGGGCGATGCATTTATGACGTTTCATTTTCCTGATCAGGTGAATACGAACATCTTAACCAATGATTTTTCTGACACGAAATCGGGCGTGTCACCGTACAAGTACACGGCTGTTCGTTTAGAAACTATTAAATAAGTGACTTAAATAACAAATCCGGCCATATCGCAGATAGCGTGATGGCCGGATTTGTTATATATTATTATCATGAAATAATTTCATTGCTAATTATGAAAATAATTAATAGAGGTGCGCAAGAAAGGTGGATACCATTGCCAAAGTGGACGGCGACTGCGAAGATGTACAAAGACTTTATTGGGGGATACTTGCGATTTCGCGGTGACCTGAAAAAAATGGACAAATGGATGGATAAGTATGCAGAACATAAAGGATTTCGTGTGAATCCTCATCCTATGTATTTAACGAATTTAAAAATATGGATTGCTGAAAACCAGACGATGTATGGGAAGCGAATCTGTCCCTGTTTTGAGGCCACAGGGGATTCCCAAGTGGATCGCAAACTGATCTGTCCATGCTCGTTTGCAGAAGATGACATTGCGAAAACAGGGACTTGTCATTGCAAGCTTTTCGCTAGAGGCGACTTTACGGATGCGGATTTTATCGCGGCGGAAAAAGACTTGATGAAAGAATACCGAATTGCGCTTAATTTGCAGGGGAATGTGTTAGATACGCGAGGGGTTCCCCAAAGTGAAAACAGGCAAATGGACGTACCTGATCCGTTGCACCAGATTAAACAAGCTTTGAATCAGGTATCATCCATGCCACTTGAAGTAATTGTGGAAAGGGAACAATCTGCTAAAAATATCCTAGCGTATGCTAAACTAAAAGGCATACAAGCCGTTTACCAGCCGTATGGCGAAGCGTTCCAAGTAACGATACGCAAATAAAATATATTAATCAACCGATGAACGCTTTACCAAATCGTCAGCTATTTTGGCAATGTGCTCAAAGACGGAGCGTAATTCTTCCACGCTCGCGGTGTGTTGATCTTGATTTTGTGACACTCGCTTGACCGCCTCGTTCAAATTAATCAACGCATTTTGTAAGGTATCTAGTCGAATGCGAATTCTATCAGCCGATTCTTTGCTTTGTGTGGCCATTTTGCGAATTTCATCTGATACGACGCCAAAGCCGCGACCTGCGTCTCCTGCTCTAGCAGACTCAATTGCTGCGTTTAGTCCGAGTAAATTGGATTGAGATGCAATGTTTTGCACGAAGTTGACGACTTCATGGATATTGCTAACGTCTTTTGCGATATCGTCTGCGTAAACGGCCAGTGAATTGGAGTCCTCTGCAATGGTGGTAGACGTGTGGGCAATTTCGTCCGTGGTGGCACTGAGTTGTTCAACCATGGCAGCAAGTTCGTGCGCGTCGGAGCGCAATTGATGAAGATTTTGATTGGATGTGACAGAGGTGAGATAGCCTAGGATTTGATCTTTATTCTGGGGATCAGTGAAGATAGGTACTGCCGTCGCCACGTATGATTCACCAAATTGCTCAGGACCTCGCTCATCTCGCGTAGGGCGCTTTTCAACTTTTGCACGATAGGTAACAGTTTGTTGTAAATTTTCTAGCTTGTCTCCTTCCATGATGGAAATTTGAATTTTATTCCCAGGAAGCGAACGGATTACTTGATCCTGATTAAATAATAGCAAATGAGTGTCCTCGGAATAGCTTTGTTGTATATAAGGTAAAAATGGGATAATTTCTTCAATGGAAGCGGTCATATTCATGCGCATCTCCTATCTCGTATAGTAGCTTGTACAACTAGAGTGACAGATAATTAGTTTAATTATATCATTATTTTCGCGGGTTTTTCGAAATACGTCAAATAATTGTCGTTTGTTAGGCAGTATTGAAATTGTCAGATTGCCCTAACAACCTTTATAATTAAAAAATCGTGGTACTGTGTAGGAGGGCTGAAAGTGAAGCGTAAAGAAAGAGGATTATCTGGTGCGGGTGTAACCATCGTCGCTGTTGGCGTAGTGGTTAGCCTTGGTTTGTGGATGACGGCTATTTTTGGGATGCCCGCCGCAACCAATGAAGATTTGGCGAAACTGCCACCGGTCTCCATTGACCCGCTTGCCAATTCATCTGGGAGTTCAAGCAGTAGTGCAGGTTCCAGTGCGAGTCCTAGTGCGTCAAGTAGTTCTTCTGGAACTCCAAGCGCCGCAAGTGCTGGGGGACCTAACGGATTGCCGTTTCAACCGCAAAGTCCAAAGAGCAAGACATTATTAGACACTTCCATGCCCGGCTTTGCTATTTTTAACAATACATGCTCAGGGTGTCACGGAAGTGATTTGGAAGGCAGCGTGGGACCCGAATTGCGAGGCATCGGGAACGTTGCAAATGAAGCAACATTGGTAAAATTCATCACCAGTGGTAAGGACATTATGCCGCCAGGCGGCGGATTGACTAGCCCTGCTCAGATCACTCAAGTGGCAGATTGGTTGATGAAGCAGACGCAAAAGTAATTCATATGCCATGCTTTTATTATAATCTAAATCATAGGCATTATTTGTACAATTCGGCAAATTATAAAGAGGGTGCTCGGTCGCTGGGTACCCTCTTTATCTTGAGTATAATTTGGTATACTGGCTTGTAAATACCTACATAGGAGATGTCCTGCGATCCATGTCTAAATCATCGAAAAAAAATCAAAAACAAAATGGTCAAAATGCGAATGGGAAAAGAAAGACAAGGCGTCGGCGAGTGACGTGGATTTCGATTGGTGTGGTCGCGGTATTATTAGGAGCAGCCATCGCAGCGACCACAGCCAATTTTAACAACAATGTGAATGACCAACCGGGTGGAATTACGGGTCTGATTCGATCAGCAGTGGGGACGATCGTGGGTAAATCTGGCGTGGAAAACATCTTACTAATTGGCAACAATGCCCGCAATCCAAGTTCCCCAATAGGCCTAGGTGATGGCGGTGGGCAAGCGGATATTATGATGGTGGCGCACGTCGATCCGACCAAACACCTGATGGTGTTGATAACGATTCCGAGAAATGTGCTGTTTGCGCAACCGCAATACAATGATCCGATTCCCAAGTTAAAGACGTTGTTTTTTATCGGTGCGCAAATGCAGCCGAACCAAGCGGCTCAGTTAACGATGCAAGGGGTTGCGCAATTAACAGGGTTGAAGATTACACACTATGTGGTCACGGATTTTCAAGGATTTGTGGATGCGATTAATGCCGTGGGTGGTATCCGTGTCAATGTTCCGGGGCGTCTGTACGACCCTGCGAACAGTGGAGCCAATCTGTATCCGGGATGGCAAACCTTAAACGGTGAACAGGCGCTCGCTTTTATTCGCATTCGCCAAAATCAGGCCAGCAATTCGATTCGTGTCAATGATTTTCAACGCATGGATGCAGAGGCGCAAATGATTGATGCGCTTAAGCAAAAACTTTTAAGTCCAGGCGGTGATCTAAGTCATTTGCCTGCACTCATTAGTACGTGGCAAAAAGATGTCGTGACCAACATGTCTACTCCGAGCTTATTCCAACTTGCCAATGATGCGTCGGGAGCCAAAGTCATTCATCTGACCATCGGTAAGATCGGTGATTCTATGCAACTGACGAGCACGGCATTACCTGGTATTAATCAGGAAAACTACATCACCGGTGCTTACTACGATATTATTAGTACCAATGATGTATATAAAATGCTTAAGCCTTATGGGTCAAAAGGTTCAAGCACTGGGCTTCCCCAGTTGCCTGCTCCAAGTAGTGTGATCGTGCAAGTGTACGGCGCACAATCGTATGCAGATCGTCTGAAAGCCGCGGGGTTTCAAGTGCAGTGGATGGGACCTGGCAATGGTACTTATCCCGTGCAGATTGACTATCCAACGGGTAATCCTGCGTGGGGCTGGCAAGTGGGGAGGTACCTTGCCACGGGCAACAGCATGGTGTCTCCAGGAAGTCCCAATGCCAATGCAGTGGTAGTTTACGGATAAAATATTTAATGAAGGTACTACTTGTACTTGTTTCTGAATATAGTGGTACAAACCGGAGGGAAAATTGTGTGGCTCGTGGATCGTGCGCAAATGCGTGCAATCGACCAATATGTGATGGAGCAAGTCGGGGTAGATGTACTAGCGCTCATGGAATTGGCAGGGGCTGCGGTGGCGCGAGCGTGTGTGGAGTATGCTCGCACAATCGGTAAACATGATTCGTTGTCAGTACACGTGGTGGCGGGTAAGGGTCATAATGGCGCAGACGGGGTGGTCGCGGCGCGCCACTTGTTGGCACAAGGGTGCGATGTGCGCGTATGGCTGACCAGTCCACTTGCTCAATTATCTGCCGCGGGTAAAAAACAAGTGCAAGCCTATGTCGCGCTCGGGGGTACATTTGCAGAAAGCGATGATGATCTCGCACAGGCAGACCTGATTATCGATGCGCTCTTGGGTACGGGGAGTCGCTTGCCACTTGAGGGCTCATTACGTCCATATGCACAAGCGATTGCTCGCAGTGGACGCCCTGTCATTGCGGTGGACATCCCATCAGGGTTGGATGTCGACACGGGACAGGCAGATCTTGACGCGATTCCTGCCAATGTAACGGTGACGTTTGGGTATGCCAAACTGGGGTTATATCAGTACCCTGGCAAAACGCTTGCCGGTAATGTCGTGATTGAACCGCTTTCCATGTCTCCGTCACTTGCCGTCAGTCGGGGAGCCTATGGGATGGTGCTGACTGACGAGGAGTGGATGCACTGGCGTACGCAAAGAGATCCAGACAGTCATAAAGGCAGCTTTGGCAAACTGGGAATTGTTGCAGGTAGTCATGGGATGTTTGGGGCTGCACGCTTGGCGCTTGGCGCGGCATATCGTGCGGGCGCGGGACTGGTTGAATTCTTTTGCGGTGCTGATCTGCCAGCCGCTTTTTGGGTGTCGTTGCCAGCGGAGGTATTGGTTCATTTTTATGACGGGAAAAGCGGTGTCTGGGATGAGACCGCGATATCTCAATTATTGCAGTGGACACAAGAGCTGCGTGCCGTGGCGCTTGGTCCTGGAATGGGTGAGGGGATAAGGGCGCTTGCGCAGCTTTCTCCAGCAGGGCTGCAAAGATTCGCTGAGATCCCACAACCGGTGCTGTTGGATGCGGATTTTCTACATGCGCTGGCGCTACTGCCTGACCATGGGGAAAAATGGTTTGCCTTGCGTACACACCCTACCATTATCACTCCTCATCCTAAAGAATTTGGCCGCCTAATCCAGCGGGAAACGGATGAGGTACAGAAGAATCGCATTGCCTACGCACGTGATTACGCGATCGCTAACCGCGTAATCGTGGTGCTAAAGGGTGCAGGCACAGTCACCGCACTGCCTGATGGGCGCGTGTATATCAATACTTCAGGGAATCATGGACTTTCTACCGGCGGATCAGGTGATGTGCTAGCGGGGTACATTGCTGGACTGCTGGCTTCAGGGTATCCTGCAGATCGTGCCGCTCCACTTGGTGTCTATCTCCACGGCAAAGCGGCAGATATGGCGAGAGATGCAGGGCAATGCGAGGAATCGTTCATGGCAAGTGACTTGCTTTCTTGGCTGAGTCGAGTGTACACACCTCTTTTCCCAACCGGTAATTGACCAGAACTGTTACGTTCTGGTGAGGGGTGTTCATGTGCAAAAAAAAGTGTATTGGAGTACAGGGCTCACCGTGTTGTTTGGGGTCATTCTGGCAGGATGTGGTCCATTTGGCGGGACGCGTGTGGTCAAACAACTGCAAACATTTTCACAAAATTTGCAAACGTATCAGAGTACGGCGCTGATGACGGTAAATGGCGTGGGCAGCAGTCAACAATACTATTTAGAGACATGGTACGAGGCACCTGATCGTTATCGCATTGCACTTGGTAATGACAACAAGGAGATTTCCCAAATTATCTTGCACAATGAAAAAGGAACGTATTTGATTACCCCTAGTGCCAAGAAAGTGATTCGTTTTCAAGGCAATTGGGCAGCGCAACAAGGGCAATTTTATCTCTATCAGACGTTGCTCAAAGACATCGTGGCCAGTGAACCATTGCATTATCACACAGAAAAAACAACACTCACCTTCCAACTCAAACCTAGCGGAATTTCCCCGTATGCTGCAACAGAAGAAGTGAAAATGGATCGTAAGAATTACTATCCACAAAGTGTGCAATTTCTCGATCAGCAACAAAAGCCTGTATTGAGCATTCGCTACACTTCATTCAAACAAGGGGTGACATTTCGGCAAAATGCCTTTTCACCTGAGCAAACGACCACGCTAACATCATTAGAATGGCCTGTAAGCGCTTCGCAACAAGGGTTTGGCGTGATTGAACCGGCTTGGATACCAGCTCGCGATTCGCTACAAGATGAATCAGAAAAAGACGGAGTGGTCTTCATCCGCTACAATGGCGCGTTGCCGTTTACGATTATTGAAAATCGCCCGAAAAGTGGTGCTGTCGATCTTGGTCAAGGCCAGCTAATGACCTTAAATGGCCTGCCTGCGATTTGGACAGGCGCGGGGGTAGTCCATCAACTTTACTGGGTTAATCAAAATGTGGAATACACCATGACTGCAAAAATGAATCAATCTGATTTTCTGCGAGTGGCTTCATCAACTGTTGATAGCAGTGGCAAATAAGTGCTATGCTCTTTTTGGTGAGTATGATGTGGAGACAGACATGGGCAATCGTTCATTTGGATCGATTGATTAATAATGTGCGTTTATTAAAGGCAGAGTTAGCCCCAAGCGTGCAAATGATGGCTACGGTCAAGGCTGATGGGTACGGCCACGGAGCCGTGGCCGTAAGTCAGGCGGTACTAGCTGCTGGTGCAGACCAATTAGGCGTGGCAACGGTTGAAGAGGCGGTGGCATTGCGTCAGGCAGGGATCACAGCTCCTATTTTGGTGTATGGCGCTTTACCTGAACAGGCGGCAAGGACGATCGTTGATTTTGAGATTATGGCTACGGTGGCGAGTCTTAAAGATGTACACTTACTAAGTGAAGCCGGCAGGAGTATGCGCAAGCCTGCGCGCGTTCATTTGAAAGTGGATACGGGGATGGGACGGCTTGGCGTGCGCAGCATAGAGGATGTGTTGGCGGCACTAACTCAAGTGGCTGAATCCCCTTGGGTGGAATTGGCGGGCTTATTCACTCATCTTTCCTCTGCGGATGAAATGCACACGCCTGATGGCCGCG
>JAJZCJ010000157.1 GCA_021846145.1 Bacillota bacterium | reverse complement strand
TTTATGATAAAAAATTAAGTAAATCGTCGATGGCCAGACAATTAAGTGCCATACGCATGTTTTATCGATTTATGATGCGCACTCGCAAGATGAATGCAACGCCAGTACAACATATTCATGGGCCTCGTCTGGATAAACGTTTGCCAGCGTTCTTGTATGTTGAGGAAATGAATGAATTGCTTGCGGCTCCTGATTTGGGGAAATCGCTGGGTCTTCGAGATCGTGCGTTGTTAGAACTACTTTATGCCACAGGAATCCGCGTGTCTGAATGTGTGCAGTTGAATGTGGACAGTTTTCAAGTGGATACAGGCGTCATATACGTGGTGGGAAAAGGCAATAAGGAAAGAATCGTGCTTTTTGGTCTTGGTGCAAAAATTGCACTTGAAGCGTATTTGGAAAAATCGAGAGCGCATTTGGCCAAAGTTAATGAACCTGCGCTTTTTGTTAATCATCTTGGAACTCGGCTGAGCGATCGGTCAGTGCGAAGGATGATAGAACTGTATGTACAGGCGGTAGCGTTAAATAAGCACATTTCGCCCCACACATTTCGGCATTCATTTGCCACACACATGCTGGAAGGTGGCGCAGATTTACGCGTTGTGCAAGAATTGTTAGGTCATCAAAGTTTGTCTTCTACACAAATTTATACTCATACTGCACGCGAGCATCTGGTAAAAGTTTATGAATCTGCGCACCCGCGTGCCTAAGCGGAGGGGAAAATGTCAGAATTTCATGCCACAACGATTTTTGCAATTCGCACCGCTGATGGTGGGGCAATTGCTGGTGATGGTCAAGTGACTTTTGGTCAGAATATGATCATGAAAGCCACAGCGAAAAAGGTTCGACGTATTTACCGGGATCAGGTAATCGTTGGGTTTGCTGGAAGCGTCGCGGATGCTCTTACTTTACTGGAAAAATTCGAGCAGAAACTAGAAGAATTTCATGGCAGTGTTCCAAGGGCGGCGGTTGAACTTGCCAAACTATGGCGAACAGATCGTATGCTAAGCAAGCTTGAAGCAATGATGATTGCGATGTCTAAAGAAAATTTATTGCTAATTTCCGGCACAGGTGAAGTGATTGAGCCTGATGATGGGATCTGCGCGATAGGATCTGGAGGATCTTATGCATTAGCAGCAGGGAGAGCGCTTGCTCGTTATACTGAATTATCTCCTAAGGAAATCGCGCTTCGTTCTTTAGGAATTGCTTCAGAGATTTGTGTATATACGAACGATCACATTATTGTCGAGGAGGTATGAGCAGATGATGAGAAACGATTTCTTGCTTCAGCACATGTCGCCTACGCAGATGGTCAAAGAACTAGATAAATTTGTTATTGGACAAAATGAAGCGAAAAAAGCAGTAGCAATTGCACTACGCAATCGCTATCGGCGTTCGCGGTTGTCTGAAGAACTTCGGGAAGAAGTGACGCCAAAAAACATTTTGATGATTGGGCCTACAGGTGTCGGAAAAACAGAAATTGCTAGACGAATTGCTAAATTAACGGGAGCGCCTTTTTTGAAAGTAGAAGCGACTAAATTTACTGAAGTGGGATACGTAGGTCGTGATGTCGATTCGATGATTAGGGATTTGGTAGAGACGGGGATCCGAACCATCAAGGCAGAACGGATGGAAGCTGAATCGTCACAGGCACAGGCGTTGGTGACTGAACGACTTTTGGAGGCACTTGTTCCAGAACCCAGCAAAGAACGTTCTTTTACTAACCCTTTTGAAGCGCTTTTTCAAAATAGAGAGGAACGCAAAGAAGCGTCTGATGTGGTGAAACAACAACGAGAACAAATAAGAGAGAAATTACTAAACGGTGAATTAGAATCGCAAATAATTGAAATTCAAGTGGATGATCAAAGTTTGCCAGGACTTGATTTCATTCCTGGAATGGGTGCTGAAGGGCTTGGCAACTTGCAGGAAATGATGGGCAATCTGATGCCAAAACGGAAGAAAACTCGTCGATTAAACGTGACAGAGGCAAGGAAATTATTATTAGTAGAAGAAGCTCAAAAATTACTGGATATGGATGATGTGGTGTCAGAAGCGGTACGTAGAACTGAGCAGGCTGGGATCATATTTATTGACGAATTTGATAAAATTGCCACGAAAGAGGGAAGAAGTGGCGCAGACGTATCTAGGGAGGGTGTGCAACGGGATATTTTGCCAATTGTTGAAGGCTCTACCGTGATGACTAAACATGGTCCTGTGAAAACTGATCACATTTTATTTATTGCAGCTGGTGCATTTCATACGGCTAAACCTTCTGATTTAATTCCAGAATTGCAAGGACGATTCCCGATTCGCGTCGAATTATCTAGCCTTAGTGCAGAGGATTTTGAAAAAATTCTGACAGTACCTGAACATGCACTGCTCACTCAATATACTGCCTTGTTACAAACAGAAGGGGTTGAAGTCACATTTGACTCAGATGCTGTGCGAAAGTTGGCCGAAATTGCTACTGAAGTGAATAGGTCTACAGAGGATATTGGAGCGAGGCGTCTACACACATTGGTTGAGCGTGTGTTGGAAGAACTGTTATTTGCATCACCCGATATTGGTGCCAAAGAAGTGGCCATTACCCCTCAGTATGTAGAAGAAAAATTAGGATCAATTGCACGTGATCGTGATCTAAGTCGTTATATTTTGTAATTTAACCTAGGGAGGAATATGTATATGGAATTATTAACGAAAACAAGAAGAATCAATCGCTTATTGCAACGTGCTGGTCAATACGTAGATTTTGTCGAAATGGCGGAAGTAATGTGCGACGTGCTAGCTGCAAATATTTTCGTGTTGTCGAGATCTGGGAAGATATTGGGGTTTGCGATTGTACCGGAATTTAAACAAATGGTTGAATATGAAGAAGTGATGGCTCAGCGTGTTTTTCCTAAGGATTATAATGTGGAATTACTGCGTTATGATGCGACTGAGGCAGACATTCAAGACGAGACTCCTTTTTCTGTATTTTCTAAAGCGATAAATGATCAATTTGCCAATAAGTTTACCACTATAGTGCCTGTCATCGGTGGCGGAGAAAGACTAGGAACGCTTATTTTTTCGCGGTTTGAAACTGGGTTTACTGAAGAAGACTTATTGCTTGGGGAGTACGGCGCGACGGTGGTAGGAATGGAAATTTTACATTCAAGAACACATGAGATTGAAGAAGAAACAAGGGCAAAGGCAGTGGTGCAAATGGCAGTTGATTCTTTGTCCTACAGTGAACTGGAGGCAATTGAACACATTTTCGAGGAACTAGAAGGTAAAGAAGGATTATTGGTAGCAAGTAAAGTAGCGGATCGAGTCGGAATTACCCGTTCTGTGATTGTTAATGCGCTTCGAAAGTTAGAAAGTGCAGGGGTTATTGAGTCTCGTTCATTAGGTATGAAGGGGACATTTATCAAAGTGTTGAATGACAAATTGTTGCCACAATTGGATCATGTTAGACACCACTAAGTTTTTTTGTTTGGGCATATCTTCGCGATTATCAATAGATTGCCTTAATTGGTTGTTTTTTATAATGAATTTATTAGCAGGTAATTTAAATTTAATGTAGAATAAGATCACTAATTGAACAAGTGAGGAGGGGAATTATGTCGTTAATTGACAATGCCATGTGGGGTTCATTGCAGGCAGCTTTAACGGCGGGACAGTTGCGTCAGCAGGTTTATGCAAATAATATTGCCAACGCTAATACACCTGGATTTAAAAGACAGTCTGTTGCCTTTGAGTCTTATTTGCAGGCTTCCCTTGCTGCATCAGGAATTGGAAGTTCTTCGCAGTTACCTATGTTGACAAATAATAATGCAGATTTGAGCACCAATACTACGATTGCAAATGTGCAACCGCAGGTGGTTACAGATACAAGCACATCAACGAGTGCCAACGGAAACAACGTCAATATCGATTCTGAAATGAGTTTACTGGCTGAAAATCAGATTCAATATTCTGCAGTTGTGAAAGAAATTAGCAATCAATTTAATTTGCTGAAAACTGCAATTACGGGGTGAGATGTAAATGGGATTATTTGACGGGCTTAACATTAGCGCATCTGGCCTTACGGCTAATCGTCTGTGGTTAGATGTTATTGCTAATAATATCGCCAATGCCAATACGACAAGAACCCCTCAAGGTGGCCCCTATCGACGGGAAGAAGTGGTGATGAATCAAACCCCTTTTTCTAGTTTCTCTTCAGCACTCACTTCTGCGATGGGTAATAGCAATTCGTCGTCGTTGTCTGGTGGCGGGGTTCAGGTGTCGGGGGTGGTTCAAGACCCTTCGCCTTTTAAGGTAGTATATGATCCATCGAGTCCTGATGCGGTAAATGGATATGTGCAAATGCCTAATGTCGATATCGCCACTGAGATGGTGGACATGCTCACTGCTCAACAAGCTTATCAGGCGAATGTGACGGCATTTAATTCTGGAAAAACAATCGATGTTCAATCTATCAATTTATGAAAGTAGGCTGAAAATTGAGTATCGCGCCGATACAACCTATCAATCCTTCGCAAATGCTTACTTCTACAATCAATGGCACTGCGAATGTACCGGGGAATCAGTCGACGAGTTTTGGTTCTTTTTTAAGTAATGCGATGGATCAAGTAAATCAGATTAGCGCTAATGCTGAACAACAAGGAATTGCTCTTGCGAGTGGAGCCGCACCCAATATTGCCAATGTGATGGTCGCAGCTACACAGGCTCAGATAGCCGTGGACATGACTGTTCAGGTGCGGGATAAGGTCATTCAAGCTTACAATCAAATTATGAATATGCAGGTGTAGTGAAGGGCCTAAGGTGATGGATTTCAATGAATCAATTGGTTCAAAAATATTTGTCCCAACTTAAAGAATACTATACAAATCTAAATAAGCAGCAAAAGCGAAACATATGGTTAATTGCTATTATCTTCTTGGTAACAGTAGTTATACTGGTTGTTTTTTTTATGAAACCTAATTATCAGGTTGTATTTTATAATTTGGATGCAAAATCAGCTGGGCAAATCACGGCTCAACTTGATCAACAAAAGATTCCTTATCAATTGCAGGGTAACAATATTTTAATTCCTGCTTCTATGGCAGATAAAGTCCGTCTGGAAATGGCGATGGCGGGATTACCTTCGACAGGAAATATTGATTATTCTTCGATTTTTCAACAAAATAGTTTGTTTGGAATGACATCCCAAGAGTTGGATCTTCAAGTTTTAAATGTGTTGGAGCAGCGTTTGGCACAGACGATTTCTTCTATTAATGGCATAGAGGGCGCTCAAGTTAACATCGTGATGCCGCAACAACAATCATTCTTGATTCAACAAAATTCAGCAAATGCAAAAGCTTCAGTACTTTTGAGTATTGCGCCTGGGTATGTGTTATCGTCACAACAAGTATCCGGAATACAGCAATTGGTTGCTCATTCGGTACAAGGATTAAGTGCTAGTAATGTTAGTGTGGTCGATCAGAATGGCAATGATTTGACGAGTAGCTCTGGGAGTGCGAGTAACGTTACGGGGTCTTTGAGTGGGCAGTTAACTAATCAGCCTCCTGTGCAGTCGGCTATTGAGCAAAATTTGGCATCTCAAATAAAATCAAGTTTAGCGAATATTGTTGGATCTAGTAATGTGGCAGTGGTAGTGCACGCTAATGTAAGTATTAATAGCGTTTCACAGCAAAAACATCAGGTAACCCAAGGTGTTATTCTGTCCAATCAATCTAGCTCATCTACGACAGGTGCATCAGGAACGGGAGGCGTGGCAGGCCAGGCAACACAAAATCCTAACTTGCCTAATTACGCAGCGACAGGTACAGGAACCGGCAATGCATCATCTAGCAAAAACTCGACCACTAATTATAATAATAATTATACGAATACGACGACGCAATTTGATCCGTTGCAAATTGGTGGGTATACCGTTAGTGTCTTAATTAATTCAAATGCGATTACCCTGACTCCTAAATTAATGTCGAGTATTCGTTCTTATGTGCAAACATCGATTGGGCAGGTAGGTCCTGCCAAGGCTGCTAATATAACGATAATGAGCCAACCGTTTGCCACGACAAATCTCACGGTGCCTGTTTCACCTTGGTATACTTCACCCTTTGCGCTTGCTGGGTTAGGTATTCTCTTAGTGGGTGGTGTGCTGATTTGGTTGGTTCTGCGATCTCGCAGACAAAGAGCGCGTGTAACGTCACAGGGTATTGAATCGTTATCAGTGGCATCGTTATCTAATTCGTTGCCAGAATCACAGGAATCAATAATTTCAAATGAGCTAAAAGAATTGGCTTCACGACGTCCAGACGCCTTTGCATCATTGGTGCGCACATGGCTATCGGAAGATTAAGGGGTGAAATGAGTGAGACATGTTGAACAAATTAGTAATAAACAAAAGGCAGCCATCTTGCTCATTTCATTAGGACCGGAAGTCGCTGCTAATGTATATAAGCATTTGCGCGAAGATGAAATTGAACAGTTAACATTAGAAATTGCTACAGTGCGCAAGGTGGATAGTGATGATCGCACGAATATTTTGCAGGAATTTCATGATCTTGCTATCGCAGAAGAGTATATTGCACAAGGTGGCATTGAGTATGCTAAAGAGGTGCTGCAAAAGGCGTTGGGATCAGAACGTGCACTTTCGATTTTAGAGAAATTGACGGCCACCTTACAAGTGCGACCGTTTGAATTTGCTCGAAAAGCGAATGCTGCGCAAATATTAAATTTTTTACAAAATGAACATCCGCAAACCATTGCACTGGTACTTTCTTATTTAGATGCAAAACAAGCAGCGGCGATTCTGAGCGAATTACCGCAACCATTGCGATCAGATGTTGCACGCAGAGTGGCAAAAATGGATGCCACTAGTCCTGATGTTGTTAGTTCGATTGAGCGCATGTTGGAAAATAAGATTGCTTCTACGACAATGGTCGATACTACGTCAGTCGGTGGATTAGATGCGATTGTCCAAATTATTAATGATGTGGATCGCGCCACCGAACGAAGCATCATGGAAACGCTAGAAATCAGTGACCCGCAGTTGGCGGAAGAAATTAAAAAGAAAATGTTTGTATTTGAAGATATTGTCATGCTGGACAATCGCGCGATACAGCGCGTGATTCGTGATATTGAGCAAAGTGATCTGATTCTTGCCCTTCGTACAGCCAGTGAAGATGTGCGCGATGTTATTTTTAAGAATTTGTCCAAACGTATGGTGGAGACTTTTAAAGAAGAAATGGAATATGCGGGTCCTGTCAGGTTGCGTGATGTGGAGGAAGCGCAACAGCGAATTGTTGCGCAAATTCGCCGCTTAGAGGATATGGGCGAAATTGTCGTAGCACGTGGCGGGGGGGATGATGTCCTTGTCTAAAGTATTTCGCTCGGGTGATGGGAAAATGCCTGAAAGAGCCATTCATTTTTCTGACGTGGTGATTGAACAATTGGTAGTTGCTTCTTCGGGCAAGATCAATGAAAAGCTTATAAAAGATCAAGAGTTGGCATGGTTAAATGCGCAAATTCAAGACAAGCAACAAGAATTAGAGGATATCAGAAAACATGCAGAAGAGATTAT
>JAJZCJ010000156.1 GCA_021846145.1 Bacillota bacterium | reverse complement strand
CTAATTTCGATTGGTTTAAGGCAATGAGTCGGCGTGTTTCCAACAAATCATTTTGTTTTATTCTGTCATGCTCTAGGAGTCTGTCCGACAGATTTTGAAATTAACTATTTTCCCAATCACCAGTCGCTCATCTGACTGAACATTAAACGATTATGAGGTTATTGCGAGGCTATATTTCGTGTTTTAAGGGATTTTTTACTCATTTCTTCGCCTTTATGCCGCCTTTTTTCGTTTTTTGGCAGACCTCTCCCGTTTTTCAATGGTCGCTTTTTTGTGGTATTTCGCCGAATGTAATTTTCTCAGGTTATAGCTCTGAGCCAGCAACAGAAATTCTCCGCTCACTTTTTCTTCCCCACGAAGATGAAACTGCCGAAATCCTTGGACTTCTTTCATCTCTCCGAATGCCGGTTCCACGATCGCTTTGCGCTTGAGGTAGATGGCTTTGCCCTCTCGATTCGCGGCAATATACGCATCGGTATGATGCGCTTTGGCCGCTTGGATGTTCTCTGCGCTGAAATAACCGGCATCCACACTAGTTGTTTCCGGACTTTGTCCCGTCATCTCTTCGATGTATTGAAGTACGCCATCAAATTGTTTCTGGTCGTTACTGCTGTTGCTCATCCGAATCCCGACAATGAAGTGGTGATCTTCATCGACGGCAATTTGCGGATTGTATCCCTGAATGACGCCTGGCGTTTTTGTGTCCATGATCCGAGACGCTGAATCCGTAAAATTGATTTGATCTTTCTCTGCCGTTTTTGATTCAGCTTCCGGCTTACGTTCTTCCAACTCCTTGAGCGCCGCCTTAATCTTGGCCAAACGGATTTGACGATCCGAAACGGTGACCTCAGTCATGGGTGGAGCCTGCGAAAGTGACATCTCATCTTTAGTGTCAGCTTGTTCGGCTTCGTTCATCGCTTGGTGGATATCCGCTTCTAACCGTTCAATTTCCTGTTTCATCCGTTGACGCGACATCGCTTTGTGTTTGGACGCATTCGCTTTTATTTTTGTACCATCAATGCTGACATGACCCAGCGTCACATACCCCAATGTCATCGCGATTTCGATGATTTGTTTGAACAGTCCCGGCAAGACATGAAGGTGATTTTTTCGAAAATCGCTGAGTGTGCGAAAATCCGGATGAAGACCCCCGCATAACCAACGGAAGGGAATATTTTCATAGGTCGCCGTTTGAATCTTACGAGAAGTGAATACACCGATGGCGTAGCCATAAAACCACAACTTCAACAGCATCGCTGGATGGTAAGCCTCTTCTCCACGATGGGAATACAGATTAAGAATATCCGATAGATCCAACTGATCGAAATGTCGCTCACTAATCGCACCAGATGGTCATCGGAAATCCAGTCACTGAGATAAGTTGGAAAGAGTTCTCCCTGTTCGGTAGAATAGGCTTTGAATTTGGCCATCTGTCTCACATCCTATAATGAAGGTGGTCTTTCGATCGATCCTTTTAAATTCGGCAAACAAGTCCTATCATCCTCTGTATTATGAATTTATTTGCTTTCGTCGGACAGACTCCTACGTCGTAATTGGCTGGATTGTGATCGGTGTGGTGATTGTGTTTGCAAATCCGAATAATCATTTTAATTTTGAAAGATTGGGTGCCGTAAGTTGGCAACCCAATCTTTTTATTTTGACTTAAATCATCTTCATTACTCTTTATTTGTAATGACTGGGTGTCCACCAAACTGATTTCGTAGCGCAGCAACTATTTTTCCTGAAAAGGTGTCCGTTTCTAAAGATCGATAACGCATATAAAGACTCATGGAGATCACGGGCAGTGGCACGCGGTATTCAAGGGCAGTCTCGACGGTCCATTGCCCTTCGCCAGAAGACTGCATGATGCCTTTTATAGATTCAAGTTTGGAGTCCTCTTCAAAAGCATTTCCTAGCAACTCCATCAGCCAACTGCGTATGACAGAACCGTGATTCCACAAGTCTGCTACTTGTTTAAAGTCATAGGAAAATGGGGATTTGTCTAGTAGATCAAATCCTTCTGCAATGGCTTGCATCATACCATATTCTATTCCATTATGAACCATTTTTAGAAAATGACCAGATCCAATTGGCCCTGCATATAAATATCCTCCTGTGGTAGCGGTCGAGGAAATAAGCGGCTCTACCTGCTTAAAAGCAGCTTCTTCTCCACCGACCATTAGACAGGCTCCTTGTTCGGCGCCATCAACCCCACCGCTTACCCCGGCATCCAGGTAGTGAATGTTGTATGCGGATAACATGGAGGCTCTGCGAATAGAGTCTTTGAAATGCGAATTTCCTCCATCGATTACAATATCTCCTGGTACTAATATCGGAATCAACGCAGCAATCACTTGATCAATCGGTTCCCCTGATGGCACCATGATCCAGAATGCCCTTGGGCTAGGGATGTTTATAAAATCATTAATAGATTGTACAACTTGTAATGAGAAATTATTATTTTCCCCATAACTTGTTATGATATTACGTGCCATTGTATCTTGATCAAATGCATAAACAGAAAAACCATGATATAAAAAATTTTTAGCTATTCCGGTCCCCATTTTTCCAAGTCCAATTAGTCCTACGTTCATACTGATTCCTCCTAATTATCATTCTAATTATCATGTTTATTTGATAAATGCGGGTTGTATAAGTTGATAGATCTCTGTAAAATTCAAGTGTTGTTCATGGTATTGTAGCGTGTGAATATGTTCAGGTTCATGAATGTGTGCTATTTGGTTGCAATCATTGATATCATCCCAACTGGAAAAAACGCCTAGTGCATAAAATCCCAAAAATGCAGCACCAAAACAGGATGACTCGTCATTTTGCACGGTTTTTAATGTAATTCCGAAAACATCTGCAACAAGTTGTCGCCACATAGGAGAACGGGCAAATCCACCAGATGCCATGATCGTGTTTGGGGTGGTAGTGGTACTAATAATTTGATAAATAGAGTAAAGAGTGTAAACAATTCCTTCAATTGCAGCTCTAGCAATGTCACTTTTCTGATGGTTAAGACGTAGCCCGAAAAGGACACCGCTCGCCTGATCGTTCCAAAATGGGGCGCGTTCTCCACTTAAAAATGGAAAGAACAGCAAACCATTTGCTTTGGGGGAGGAAGATCCCGCTAATGCCAATATATCTTCAGAAGTAACTCTACCTTGATTTATTGGTGTCCATTCCTTTTGCAACCATTCCAATGTGATTCCACCTGAATTTGTTGCCCCTCCAATGACCCAATGTGTGTTATCAAGGATGTAACAAAATGTTCGACCAAGAGGATCTAGCCATGGTTCCTGAACCGTGGTGCGCATTGCACCACTTGTGCCAACGGTGACAGCAATTTGATCTCTCGTTATCACTCCTGAACCAATATTTGCAAGCACCCCATCTGAACTTCCAATAATGACCGATACAGCAGCAGGCAGGTGGAGGGTGTCACGAAGCACAGAATCCACTATCGTAAATTGTGTTGTGATAGGGACTGGTTCACTTAATTGATCGGAAGTTATTTGGGCAAGCCGCAGTGCCTCATCATCCCAAAAGAGAGTGTGTAGATTAAACATCCCAGTAGCGGCAGCTGTTGAGTAGTCAATCACCCATTGTCCTGTTAACAACCACAGGAGCCATTCTTTGATCGATACAAACCGATTGGACTGGTGAAATAGGTCAGAATAATTTTCGTGTAACCATAAAATTTTTGCAAGAGGCAACATGGGATGCAATGGTGTTCCTGTGCGAAAATACAAAGTACGACCAGTATCTTGCCGAATACGTTCTGTTTGCAATCTACTGCGTGTATCAGCCCATGTCATCATGGCTGTTAGTGGCGTGCCAGAATGGTTCACCACAAATAGGCCATGCATCACAGCGCTAAAACTGATCCCAGCAATGTGATAACCTGCTTGGCTTGTCTTAGCTGCAGTGGAACGAATGACGTTCCATATGGCGGTTCTCATCTCTAGAGGATCTTGTTCCACGTAGTCAGGTTTTGGGTAATAGTGAGGGTATATAGCCTGGCTGGATGCAATCATGCGCCCGTCAGCTAAATACGCAATTGCTTTTACACTGGTGGTTCCAATGTCAATACCTATTATTGTGCGCGTATCTTTCATAGGATTCTTCCTGTCCAAGTTATTAAAATCGTTTTTTCGCAATCACTTCTCTAATTTTCATTAAATTAGAAATAGTGTCATTCTGTCTGCGACTAGCCACTCCGGTATAAAGCGTATCCAGAATGCTCAATTGTGCAAATCGAGCGGCCATGGCTTCCGTCCGATAGCGTGTTTCTTGGCTGGTGGCGACGAGACATACATCGCTAATTTTACCTATCGGTGTTTTATTGTAATCTGTCAAACTGATAATTTTCGCGCCGTGTTTTCGAGCGATATTTAGTGTCTCATAAATGTCTTTATTGGTTCCGGAATGGGAAATGGCCACCACCGTATCACTTGGTTTCAAGAGTGCAGCAGACATCACTTGTAAGTGCGGATCTGTCAGTGCGATGCAGGGTATTCCTGTCCTCATGAATTTGTGGTAACCATCCATGGCTAATATAGCCGAACCACCCGTTCCGTAAAACTCAATTTTGTTAGCTCCGGCAAGTAATTGAACAGCTGTCTCCAAATCATGGGCGCTTAGCAGACTCAACGTATCTTGGATACTTTGCATATTAGATGCAAATATTTTTTGTGCCACAGACAGCATAGAATCATTTTCGTGCACTTCTTCGTAAATATTTAGCGTAGGGGTGCTTGTTGCAGATGCAAGTTCAATTTTCAATCCTTGAAATCCCTGCAATCCTAATCGTTTGGAAAAACGAAAAATAGTAGCTTCCGCACAAGCGCATTCTTCAGCAACTTCAGTTATAGATTGTCTTATTACTTCGTTTGGATGCTCAAGCACATATTCCCCAATCCGACGTTCTGCTTTTGGCAAGTTATCAAGTGTGGCCCTAATTTTGGTATAGATGCTAGGATCTATATTCATAAGCAAGTCTCCTCTCATGTCTCCGCAATAAGACACTTTTGATTATATCAAAATTATTTTCATATTGTTAATACAAGTGAAGAAAATTATTGACATGAAATAGATTGATTAGTATATTCGTTACACAGACACAGTTATCGAGGGAACGGCATTCCCTGAGAAGAAGGGATATCATCATAAGATTACTGTGTTTTTAGGATAACGTTTTACTAAAACCTTATCCTTAGTTAGTAAACGGTTACAAACAGTTAAACTGTAATATTATTTAAAGGGAGGTTGTGCATATGCAAAAGCGCCGTTGGGGCATTGCGGTGTTGATGGGTGTTGGTATCATTATCAATTATTTTGACAGGACTAACATGTCAGTGGCTACCAAGCCATTGATGGGTGCATTTCACTTATCGGATGGGCAAATGGGGATTTTATTGTCTTCCTTTGGGTGGTCGTACGCCTTGTTACAAATTCCAATCGGTGCGTTGTTAGATAAGGTTGGCGTGAAGTGGTTGATGCGTGTGGGAACTATTTTATGGACCATTGCAACGTTTATGACCGCCATTGTAAGTGGTATGGGTCTCATTATCATATCCCGCATTCTGTTAGGAGTGGCGGAAGCTCCAGCCTTTCCGGGGGCATCAAAGGCGACAGGCTACTGGTTTCCACGTCAGGAACGTGGATTAGCTACATCTGCTTTTGATGCGGCAGCCAAATTGTCGAATGTCCTTGGTGTACCATTGGTTGCTTGGGCCGTAATGGAATGGAGTTGGCGTGGCGGATTTGTCGTGACAGGAATTTTGAGTTTGATCTATGCGTTAACATATTGGATTTGGTACCGAGATCCCAAGGAAGACAAAAAATTAAGCAAAGAAGAATATGCCTATATCGTGGACGGTGGAGCTCAGGAAACAGGCGAAGCACCAGGCGGAATCATGAAAAACCTAGGCTACTTGTTGGGTTCACGTAAAGTTTGGGGTTTAACGATCGGATTTGCCGCCTATGGGTATTCCTTTTATCTTTTCTTGACTTGGTTGCCTGGATATTTGGAGAATCAAATGCATATGAGTATTTTGAAATCAGGATGGTACACCGTCATTCCGTGGATTGTCGCTACTCTCGCTGATTTAATCATTGGAGGATGGCTGGTAGATCACCTAATTAAGAAAGGACACAATCCAACTAAGGTTCGAAAAAGTTTGCTCGTTATCGGTATGATTTTGGGTTTGGCCGTAGCAGGCGCTGCGTTTACAAATAACCCGAATGTTGCCATCGTATATATATCAATTGCACTTGGTGGACTGGCGTTTTCGGCCCCTATCGGGTGGAGTATTCCGGCACTTATCGCGCCTAAGGGGACGGTTGGGACTGTTGGCAGTATAATGAATTTCGTAAACAATGTGATGGGTATTCTAGCGCCGATTGTCACTGGATTTATCGCTGGGAGTACCGGTACGTTTGGTTTAGGATTTTTGGTGGCAGCAGTCGTACTTCTAATTGGGATCTTCAGTTATCTATTCCTACTAAAAGATTTAGAACAGATCAAGAGTCCTTCTTTTCATTAACTCTAAATGAATTAGAAGGGTTTTCTAAGACAATCGAGTGGATTCGCGAAGCGTAATTTGTGAATCGACCATAATGACCTGTCGTTTTTGAGGGAGTTTGTGGAGTTGTAGGGCTCGCAACACCGCCATTCCACTGAGCCTGCCCATTTCAGATGTGGGCTGGCGGACACACGTGAGAGGTGGTGTTGCGAGACACAACCAGTCTGGTTCATCAAATGTCGCTAAACCATATTCCAAGGGGATGTTCCAGCCCTCGTTGCGAATTAGTGGATATAGTGGGAGCATAATCAATCCGTTTGCCGTGTAGATGGCTGCTGGTTTTTGAATGGGAAGCTCGTGAATTTGCATGATGGCAGATTTAAGACTATTGGCATTATCCTTATGGACAAAGACAACGAAATTTTTATGATTCGATTTAGAGCACGCTGCTTCATATCCTTCAAGACGTGCTTTTCTCGTACTTATGCCATCGATGAGTTCTGTTAGGTAGACTACATTTTTATAGCCTGCTTCGAACAATTGTTCTGTCAGTTGCAATGAAGCTTCTTTGTTATTGGTGACGACATTGATGGTATGCGGAATATTAAACTGACGATCAATGATGATGACCGGAACGGATTGTGCTATTTGTGCAAGTAGCTCGTTATTCGCTCCATTTGTCTGAATAATTATACCCTCAACCTGTTGGGCCATTAAAGATTCGAGCAGGTTTTCTTCCCTTGTTTTGTCGCCACCTGAATCAGAAACGATGAGTTGATATCCGGCCTCTGTTAATACGGTGGAAAGACTGCGAATCACGGATACACAAAAAGGGTAGCTAATGTTTACAACCACAATGGCAACCGTTTTTGTGATGTGTCCCTTTAACCCCTGCGCCAGTACATTGGGTTTATAATTTAACTCGGCAATGATGTGCGCAATCCGTTCTTTTGTTGAACTACTCATAGAATGATAATGACCATTCAAATATCGTGAGATATTTTAGATGGAAACATTAGATACTTTGGCAACATC